>DASQHO010000017.1:0-16367 GCA_035632055.1 Allostellaceae bacterium | reverse complement strand
CGGGCCGCATTTGAGGCCGATCGGATTCTTGACGCCGCGGATGAACTCGACATGCGCGCCGTCGAGCTGGCGCGTGCGGTCGCCGACCCAAAGCATGTGCGCCGAACAATCGTACCAGTCGCCGGTGGTGCTATCGATGCGCGTCAGCGATTGCTCGTACGGCAGCAGCAGCGCCTCGTGCGAGGTGAAGAGATCGGTCTCGCGGATCTGCGGCGTCGTCTCGCTGGTCAGGCCGCAGGCCGCCATGAAGTCGAGCGTCTCGGTGAGCCGGTCGGCCAGTTCCTGATAGCGCGCGCCGGCCGGGCTTTGCGACACGAAGCCCTGCGTCCACGAATGCACGCGATGGAGATCGGCGTAGCCGCCTTGCGCGAAGGCGCGCAGCAGATTGAGCGTCGCCGCCGATTGGCTGAAGGCCTGCAGCATGCGCTTGGGATCGGGCGTGCGCGCTTCGGCGGTGAACTCCATGCCGTTGATGATGTCGCCGCGATAGGCCGGCAGCGTGACGCCGTTCTGAGTTTCGGTATCCGCACTGCGCGGCTTGGCGAATTGCCCGGCCATGCGCGAGACCTTCACCACGGGGCATGCGGCGCCATAGGTGAGCACCACCGCCATCTGCAGCAGGACGCGGAACGTGTCGCGGATGTTGTTGGGATGGAACTCGGCAAAGCTTTCCGCGCAGTCGCCCCCTTGCAGCAGGAAAGCCTTGCCGGCGACCACGTCGGCCAGCGCAGCCTTCAGCCGCCGCGCCTCGCCGGCAAAAACCAGCGGCGGATAACGCGTCAGCGTCGCCTCGACGGCGGCGACCGCCTTGGCGTCGGGATAATCGGGCGCCTGCCTGACGGGCTTTGACCGCCAGCTATCGGGCGTCCATTTCGCTTTCGGGGCCATGGGTTATTGGGTCTCGCTCAGCCCAAGAAATATAGGCTTCCCGCCCGTTTTGCCAGTGAAACGCCCTGGGCGCATAGCTGCATCTATGACTTGCATGTTGCGAGTGACTGTTGGCTCCGTTAGTTTCATAATGAAAGTCACTTGGGGTCGCCTATGCAGCACAAAAGCTTCGGCAGCATGCAGTGCCCGATCGCCCGCAGTCTCGAGCGCGTCGGCGAATGGTGGAGCATCCTGATCCTGCGCGACGCCTTCCAGGGCCTGACGCGCTTCGACCAGTTCCAGAAGAGCCTCGACATCGCGCCCAACATGCTGACGCGGCGGCTCAACGCGCTGGTCGCCAGCGGCCTGCTCGAACGCCGGCGCTACAGCGAGCGGCCACCGCGTTACGAGTACGTGCTGACCGAGCGCGGCCGCGATTTCCGGCCTGTGCTGTTGGCGTTGCTCACCTGGGGCAACAGGCATTTCGCGCCTGAGGGTCCGAGCGTCGTCGTCATCGACACTCAAACCGGCGAGCCGGTCGACGCCGTGCTGATCGATCGCACGAGCGGCGAACCGCTCACCGCGCCGCGCTTCCGCACGGCTCCGGGACCCGCGGCCGACGAACATACCCACCGCCGGCACGCGCACTGAGCGCATGACCACCTGACAGAGCCAGAACCTCAAGAGATCACAAATGTCGCCGACAACCCTCTTCCGCATTCAGCTCGTTCTCGGTTACGTCGCTTGGCTGTTGTGCTTCGGCGCATATATCTGGCCGCGGCTCAAAGCAATGAGCCGGATCGAAGCGCAACGCCTCATCGCCACGCTGCACAGCTTTCGCTTCTTCGGACTCGTCTTCATCCTGCCGGGTGTCGTCGGTAATCTGCCAGCGGGCTTCGCCACATTCGCCGCTTATGGCGATTTCGCGACCGGCCTGCTCGCCATGCTGGCGCTTTTGACAATCAGAATAGCGCCGGTTTTCTGGCTGTTCGTGGTCGCCTTCAATCTCGTTGGGATAGCCGACCTCATCGTCGACTATTACCACGCAACTTTGCTCGACCTGCCCGCCATCGCGGGGCAACTGGGCGCAACTTACGCGATCCCCATCATCTATGTGCCGCTGCTGATGATCACGCACATCGTCGCATTCCGTTTGCTGCTGCGGCCGCAGCTCAGCAAATAGTCGACTCTCGCGTTTACGATGACCTCAACAGGAGTTTTCCTATGGCCGATCAGCCGCACGCTCAAACTTCCACGTCGACGACCATCGGTGTCCTTGCGCTGCTAAAAGCGAAACCCGGCGTAACACGCGAACGGATCATGGCCATCATGCCCGCCGAGGTACGCGCGACGGTCCAACTCTATCTCGATGGGAAAACCCGCGAATGGTATTCGCGAGAAGACGGCAAGGGAGGTGTTTTCTTCTTAAACGCTCGCGACATCGCAGAGGCGACATCGATCATGGAGTCACTGCCGCTCGCCAAAGAGCACCTGCTGGATCACGAGTACATCCCAGTCAGCCCGCTGATGCCGTTACGACTGCTCGTTGGGAACCAGTCAGCTAAGCAGTGAGGGCGCGGCGGGAGCGCGGCGATCGACCTCGCCGGTCTCTAGTGGCTCGTCGGCGCCGGCACGTCCGGCTTGTTGGCGTCCGGCGGCGGCGGCACCGACTCGGTCGGTGACGCTGCCGGCGATGGCGTCGGCGCCGCTGCCGGCGTGATCGGCGTCGGCGGAGCAGACGCCGCCGCTATCGGCTGCGCAACCGGCGGCACCACCGCGTGAGCGCCGGACTTGTCGGTGACCGGGGCCGGCGACGGCGTCGGCGGCGGCGCCGAGGCGGCCGTGTAATCCGGCACGATGCGCGCCTGCTTGCCGAAAATGACGAGCACTTTCTGTCCGACCGCAATGGGTTTGTCTTGCCGCTGCGTCACGGACACCAAATCGCCCTTGCTCTCGCGTACGATGTATTCCCAGCCGGTGGCGCTACCGGTCGTGTGCTCGACGGCAGTGCCGATGAAGCCACCGGCCAAGGCGCCGCCGACCGCACCGAGCGCGCGCGTCACAGCGTCTTCGCCGGCCTGGGTTCCGAGGACGCCGCCGGCGGCACCGCCGGCGACGGCGCCGACCGTCCCATCGGACCGAATGTCGACTTGGCGGAAGCCGATGACGACACCGGCTTCGACCTTGTCGGCTTGCTGTACGGCATCACCGGAATAAACATCGGGCGAGTAATCGGGAGAACAGCCAGCAACGGCGACAGCGATGACGGCAGCGAACAGGCCGAAGCCGACAAGGCGTGACACGATCCCTCCGCGAAGAACTCCGCGCGGCATACGGAATCGATTCGATAGTGTCCTGTGACTTTGCTGTGGCGGCCAAGCGCGGCGGCAGCCCGTGACAAATCGAGACTCCGGAGCGAGTCGGGATTTACGCGGTGTTCGACTCACTATAAGGCGATTGTGTCGGTCACGAGCATGGGGACCCAGTTATGAACAAACAGGGGTTAGTTGACGCTGTTGCCCAGGCTGCGAGCTTGAAAAAGACGCATGCCGAGGGAGCGATTGATGCGGTTCTCGAATGCATCAGCGGCTCGTTGAAAAAAGGCAACGAGGTTCGTCTCGTCGGTTTCGGCACTTTCCGCGTCGCACAACGCGCGGCGAGCGAAGGCCGTAATCCGCGTACCGGCGAGACCATCCATATTGCCGCGCGCAAGGTGCCACGTTTCCGCGCCGGCAAGGAACTGAAGGACGCCGTCGCCTAAACATCCGGGTTCGTATCCGGACGTCGTTTTTTTTAGTTGTCGCGTGTGAACGACGCGCGGCGGAATGGTGGTTTGTCCGTTCGGTCACTGCAACCGCGCGGTGACTGGGGGATGGTGTGGTGAGTGATCGTACGGGCGACGCGCAGCGGCTTTGGATTCCCGGCCTGTCACGGTTCTATGATGCGGCTGTGCCGGCGAGTTATGTGCTGATGCGCGTTTGCCTCGGTCTGGTTCTGGTGCCGCATGGCGCCGACAAGCTTTTTAGCGATGGCGTGCTGCACACGGCGCAAGGCCTGACCAAGCTTGGATGGCCGGCGCCGCTGTTCTGGGCATGGGCCGCATGTATCATCGAATTCTTCGGCGGATTGATGCTGGCCGTCGGACTTTTTACCCGCGTCGCCGCCGCGGCGATCGCCATTGAAATGGCGGTGATATCGTTCGCAATCCTATGGCCCATGTGGAATTTGGCACATCACGGCATGGAATACACGTTCGTGATGGGCGTCTTCGCTTTCGCCATGGCGCTACGTGGCGGCGGACCGTACTCGGTCGATCGACTGATCCGCACGGAGCTTTGACCGCGGCCGTTCGCGGCATAAGTAGCATCACTTAGTCCTGATCTAGCTCAAAGGACAAGAGCACGCGCCGCGCAAGACTGCGCCGATGGACCACGAAAGCGAAACCTTGCTGCGCGATCTGCAGCGCTACCGTTTCCTGTTGCATAATTTTCCACAAGATCAACGCCTGGCGCGGGCGCTATTGCGTCTCATCGGCGAAACCGAATTGCGGTTGCGCGAGCTCGGTGTGCACGAAATTCCGCGCTAAATCCCGCCGGAACGGTTCACTTTCAGCCGGCGCTGCGGCGAAAGCACACCATTCGCTGGTCGCGCGGGTGTCTCCAATCGCCGATCACTTGCGGCCGCCACGGCAAGCCAGCACACAGATCCTCCATTTGCCCGGGCCGGAAATGATAAGGATCACGATTATCGAACGATTGGATGCCGTCCGGGTGATCCACCGGACCTCCGGAATGATCCGCCGAAACCAGAAAGAAGGTTGCGAACAACGTCCCGCCTGCCGCCATCTTCGGCGCCAGCTGCGCGAGGCATTGCCGGATGTGACCGGCAGGCAGATGCGTAAACAGCGACACCGCGAGGCCGAAGTCGAAGGTCACCGGGAATTCGCCGAATTGAAACGCGCCGTCGGCAACAAGATTGGCCCGCGGCAATTTATGCAGCAGGCCGCGCTGACGCAGCTCGATCTCATACCCTGCCGTCAGCAATTCGTCGCTGATATCCATGCCGAAGTAGTTGCCGGGATCAAGATAATTGACGAAAAAAACGCCGCCGCGCAAACAGCCGCAACCGATGTCGATCAACTTCGATTGCGGCGTCAGACCGTTCGCACGCAGGAAGTCGAATTGCAGCTTGCCGATCTCGTCCCATAACCCGCCGACGAGCTCGCGATGGCGATTCTCTGCGACGCCGCGGCGAACCGCATCGCTGTCGTAGTAAAGGTTCAGGTTGGCTTGCGAACTCATCGGGCCCCGCTGCAACAACGGGTAGACTGCGCGACCGACGGTTTACGATGGGTTACGGCACGATGCCGGCGCGCGGACGATTTGCCGCGACCGACGATCGCCGCATTTGCGTCAAATTCGCGTAGCCGCTCGACCGGCGGACGCCTTCAGGCGTTGTCCCTTTCCCGTGCCGCGCCGTTATGCCCGCCGTTGGTCGCCGTTGGCGGCCGCTCGGCGGCACCCGCCGCCGGTGCCGGCGATTCCGTGTCGAGCAATGCGCGGATGCGCGCCGCCAGATCTTCGCGCTTGAACGGCTTCTGCATCAATTCGACGCCAGGCTCGATGCGGCCGCGATCGACCACCACGTCCTGCGGATAGCCGGTCATGAACAGTATCTTGATGTCGGGCTGGATGATTCGTGCCTGGTCAGCGAGATGACGGCCGTTGATGCCAGGCATGACCACGTCGGTCAAAAGCAGATGAATCCGGCGATTCGGCTGCGCCACCATCTCGAGCGCGGCAGCGGCGTTGGCGGTTTCGAGCACGTGATAGTTGAGCTCGCGCAGGATTTCGGCGACGTAGCCGAGCACGCTGGGATCGTCCTCGGCGATCAGGATGGTCTCGCCGTGGCCGGGCCGCGCGGCGGCAATCGAAGTGGCGGCCGCGCGCACGGCTTCGGGCACCGCGGCGGCGACGAATTGCGGCAGCAGGATGCGGATGGTCGTGCCATGGCCAACGACGCTGTCGATTTCGACCGTTCCTTTCGACTGCTTGGCAAAACCGTAGGCCATGCTGAGACCGAGCCCCGTGCCTTTGCCGACCTCCTTCGTCGTGAAAAACGGCTCGAAGGCGCGCGCCACGGTCTCGGGCGACATGCCGGTGCCGGTGTCGCTTACCGACAGGATGACATAGCGGCCGGGCGCGAGATCGTTGGCCTGCGCAGCGTCGGCATCGAGCGTGACGTCGGCGGTGCGGATCGCAACACGGCCGCCGTGCGGCATGGCGTCGTGCGCGTTAATGACGAGATTCAAGACGACGGTCTCGAGCTGGTTGGCGTCGCAGAAGCAAGGCGGCAGGTTAGGCGCGAGGGTGAATTCGTAGCGAATGGTTTCTCCCTGGGTCCGGCGGATCAGGTCCGACATGCCGGAGACGAGCTTGTTGACGTCGACGGCACGCGGCCGCAACGGCTGCTTTTGCCCGTAGGCCAACAAACGCTGAGTCAGCGTTGCCGCGCGCGTCGCCGCGGCGGCGGCAGCGGCGACTGCACGCCGCGCCCGGCTCTCGCCCGCCGCCGCTCCGGCGCCGAGCGCCCGGCTAGTGATCTCGAGATTGCCGATAATGGCGGTCAGCAGATTGTTGAAGTCGTGCGCGATGCCGCCGGTGAGCCGACCGATCGATTCCATTTTTTGGAGCTGATGCAGATGCTCTTCGGTCTGGTGCAGTGTGCGCGCGGCCGCCTTCTCGGCGGTGACATTGCGTCCGATGACATAGACAAGCCCGTCCTCCAACGTCATCGTCCAGGCGAGCCAGCGATAGGTACCATCCTTGTGGCAGAAGCGGTTCTCGATGCGCACCGTGCCGGCGCCGTTGGCGAGCCGGCGACGCGCGTCGATCGCCGCCGCGGCATCCTCGGGATGGCGCAGTTTGCTGACGTGCATCGCCTTGATCTCGTCCTCGCTCCAGCCGAGCGTCCGCGTCCACGCCGGATTGAGGCTGATGAAAAAACCATCGAAGGTGCCGACGCCGAGTAAATCCTCGGAAACCTGCCAGATCCGATCGCGCTCGCGCAGGCGGTGAGCGGCCAGCCGGGCCATGCGCTGTCGCTCGCCGGTGCCGAGCATCAGCAACGCACCGAGCAAGCTGCTGCTGAGCACGCCGGCAATCAGCACGGCAATACTCTGCCAGCCGCGATGCTCGGCGATGTAGAGCGCCGTCGGCGCGGCAGCGAGGACATAGTGCCGGCTGCCGAAATCAAACCCCTGTTCATAAGGCGGAGCCGTCACAGCCGCGGACAACGTACCGAATAACGGCTGCTTGCCATCACCATCGAGCAACCGGACATCGAGCATCGGGCCGGTCGGACCGAGGAGGGCACCCATGAGAATGTCGGTGCGCAACGCCAAGGCGAGGATGCCCGTCCCGTTCGCGCCGCGCGGCACGGCGACGGTCAGCAGAATGCCGGTTGGACCACCTGGCTGCTCGACCAGGCTGACCGGCGCGGTGGCCGCGACACGGCCGCTTTCGACCGCCTGGTCGATGGCCGCGCGCCGTACCGGATCAGCCGCCAAGTCAAACCCGTAGACGGCGGTCTTGTCGTCGGCCGGCGCGAGATAGGTCACCGGATAGAATTGCGGCCGGGCGCCAGCGCGGCGGAAACGGCCGAGCTCGTCGTGCTCGCGAATGGCAAAGTTGGGCAACGACTGCCGCTCCAGCGCCTCGAATTCGGCGCGGCGGCTGGAATCGACGCGCGGCGCCCACGCCACCGTCTTGATCGCCGGAAAGCGCTTGAGCAGGTCCTGCGCCAAACCGCGGAAATCGCCCCGCGACTGCGGCACCGAGCCGGCAAATGAATGACCGAGTTGCTCGAGCAACGTACCGTATTCGCCAAACTGCGAGCTCGTCTTGTCGAGCAACTGCTGCGACAACAAACGGAATTCGAGCAGCGACTGCTCGTTCTCCCAAGTACCGACGCGGATGAAGATGGCGACGAAAAGCGCGAAGAACAGCAGCATCGGTACGGCGACCGGACGCAGGCGCGAACGCCAGAGCGCGCGCGGCTCGGCAAACCCGACCATGACCAGCGGCAGGAAGAACAGCACGCCGAGCGTATCGCCGATCCACCAGGTGAACCAACTCTGGCCGAGATCCGCGAGCTGGATCGCGCCGATTGCCGTCAGGCTGGCGAGCGCAAGCGTGGCACTTGTGACGCAGAGCGCCGGCGCAACGACAAATAACTTTGCGAGCTCGCCGCCGCTGTCGAGCGCCGTCGGATAGCCGATCAGCCGGCGCAGCGACCAGCCGCCGATCGCCGCCTGAGCGGTCGAGGCAACGGCGATGATCAGCGCGGCGACGGCGGCGCCGGATTGACCGGTACGATAACCGACCCAAAGGTTGAGCAGCAGCGAGCCGAGAAACGTCCACGGCAGCGTCAAGCGACCGCCGATCAGCATCGCCGCCATGGCGATGCCGGCCGGCGGAAATACCGCCGTCGCATAACCGGGCGGCACCGCCAGCAGCAAACCAAACCCGCCGCTAACGATATAGGCGACAACCAGACCGAGCCCCGCCGTGACCCGACGGTGCGTCACCACCGCAACAACGCGATCAAACTCAAGCATCGCCATCGACGTCCGCAGGCGTGCACCAAAAAAACAGCAACGGGGTAAAGCGAAATCGTCCCGATTCCCCCCGGCCGAACGTGCGTTTGGAAAAAATAAAACCGGCACGCGCACGTTCGTTACCGCGAACGTATCACCTTCCACCGAGGCCCGGAAGCGCGGAAACCCGCCAGAATCGCAGCGACTCAGTCGGCGAGTGCGGCCAGATCCTTGCGCAGATGCTTGCCGGCGGGCGTCAGGATGGCGACGAAATAGGCTTCGCGCAGCCGCCGCTGCGCGCGCGCCGTGCGGACATAGCCGCGGGCGCCGAGATGCAACATGGCGGTGTGCGCCGCCTTGATCGCCCAATCGCCGGCGTCGATACGCGATTGCAGAACGCGGCGGACGTACTCGTGGTCTGTGGCGAGCGGCGTCGCGCACAGGGCTTCGGTCTCGCGCTCGAGTCTTTCCAACGCTTCAGCGATCGGCTCCGCCTGTTCCGGCAGGTAGCGGTTGACGTGGCCAAGCGAGCGCGCGGCGCGACCGATCATCGCCAGGCAATCGCGCATCAATCCAAAAGCGAGACCGTTCTGCAACAAAATGAAAGTCGGCCGGATCTTCGGCACCAGTGTTTCGGCCGGCGCCGCCAGCACGCGCGCATCGGGCACGAAGCAATCGTGCAGCGCCACGGCCCAGGTACGCGTGCCGTCGAGTGCAACGAACTGCGCGCGCTGTCCCGATTTGATTCCGGTCATGTCGGTATCGAGCAGCGCCATGACGTGACTGCCGTCGTCGGCGCCAAGGATCGCGCCGAAAACGTGGCCGCGACCAAGATTGGAGACGAACGGCACCTGGCCGCTGACGCGGTAGCCGCCGGCGACCCTCTTGCCTTTGAGACGGATCGGCTCGATGCCGGCGAAGGCCTTCATCGGATTGGACAGTGCCGTGCCGCCGAGCTGCTCGCCGCGGGCGACCGGCGCGAGATAGTGCGCGCGCAACTCTTTGTTCGGCGTTACCGCCAGATACCAGGCGCAGGCGTCCTGGCACCACATGCAGAACGCGGTCGCACCGCACTCTTCGGCGACGAGCGCCATCGCGCGGACACCGTCCCACGGGTGGCCCTCGCCGTCCGCGGCGCCGACATGCGCCGCGTAGGCGCCAGCGGCGCCGAGCGCCCGCAGCACGCTCTCGGGATAATAGCCCTCGAGATCGATGCGCGTGGCGAGCGGCGCCAGATCCTGCGTGACGATCGCGCGCACGCGGTCGAAGTCGACCGGCGACGCATTCGCCGCCGGCCGATGCGACTTGGCGGCCGCGCGGCCGCTTGCTGCCGCGACCCTAGGCAAGGTTGACGCTGACCGGCACAGCGTTGCGGAAGGTGCCGGTCACCGGCGACCAGCGCACGGCGTGCGCGACCAGCTCGTCGAGCGTCTTGCGATCGGCGTCGCCTTCGACGTGGGCCTTGATGCGCACCGCGGTGAAGCCGACGGGCTTTTCGCTGGTGTCGCCCACGCCCCACACCGAGGTGATGTTGATGTCGCCTTCGAGCTCGAGCTCGATGCGGCTCAAGGTGATGCCGCGATGGATCGCGTTGGCGTGGATGCCGACCGAGATGCACGAGCCGAGCGCGGCCAGGGCCGCTTCGGACGGATTGGGCGCGGTGTCGTCGCCGAGCAGCGCCGGCGGCTCGTCGACGACGTGCGCCGGCAGGTTACGGATGTAGTTGAGGTGCCGGAAGCGGCCTTCGGCAACCGTGCGGCACTTTGCGGTGCGCACTTGCGTCGGATCCGACTTGCCCTTGGCCGCGAGCTTCTCGAGGCCGTCCTTGTCGACCGGCGCCAGCCGGGTTTTTGTCGTCGTCATGTCGTTGCTCCTTCTCTGAAGATCAATTTTCGGGATGCCAGGCATAGCGGCGGATCAGCGCCACGCAGCAGGAATCCATCGCGAAGCCCAAGAGGCCGATAAACAGCACGATCGCCGCCAGATTGTCGTAGCGCAAAGTGTCGCGCGCATCGTTGATGGCGTAGCCGAGGCCGGAGGTAACGCCGAGGAATTCGGCCGGCACCAGAATGATCCAGGCGACGCCGAGCGCGAGGCGCACGCCGGTGAGAATATCCTGTGCCACCGCCGGCAAGGTGATGCGCCACAGCATGCGCATCGGGCTGGCGCCGAGATTGCGCGCCACCTTGTGCCAGTTGGGATGCACCTTGCGCAGGCCGTTGGCGGTGGCGAAGGTCACCGGCCAAACCGCGGCAGCGGCAATCAGGAAGATGATCGCGCCGTCCCAGGTTGCGAAGGCCATCACGGCGATCGGCATCCAGGCCAGCGGGCTGATCATGCGCAGGAACTGGAACGGCACATGCGTCATCTGCTGGAAGGCGCGGCTGCGGCCGATGGCGATGCCGACCGGCACGCCGATGGCCGTCGCGATGGCGAGACCCCAGCCGATGCGCGACAGGCTGGCGAGCGCCTGCGACCAGATCGTCCCATTGACGGCGAGATGGACGAGCGCGGCGATCGCCGGCGCCGGCGCGAAATTGCTGAACGCCGCGGTATCGGGATTGGCGGCGACGACCACACCGCCGAGCCACCAAACGGCGACCAGAACGGCGATGCCGATGAGCGGATAGAGCCGATGGACAGGCAGCCGCCACTGCCGCGGCGCGCGGGCGCCGCGTTCGGACGAAGGCGTGCCGACCATCAAGATCTCCGTCATATCTCGATAATTTCCTCGCGCTCGAACGGATGGGCCAAATTGACGCCGACGGTCTTCGCCCAGTCGGGATGCTTGCTCAGCGCCGCGCGCACGTGCGTGTAATCCACCAGATCCTTGGCGACGAATTCGGGATCGAGACCCTTCAAGAAGGTCGTGTCGCCGGCGACCACCGTCTCGTTCATCGCCTTGACCACCAGCTGGGTTGCCGACGGATAGGGCCAGGGCTGGAAGTCGATGCGATGGTTATGCCATTCGGCTTCGTGCTCGAGCGCGCCAGTCGGGCCGTAGAAACCGACGTCGTAGTAGTTCATGGCGCGGTCGACGACGGCGCCCGGCACCGGCAGGTAGCCCTTGCCGTCGGCCGACAGCATCTGCGCGACTTCCTTACGATGTTGCGAGGCATAGAGCTCGGCGCGGACGATGGCGTTGACGAGCTTCTGCGTCCATTCCGGCCGGCGGGTGACGTTATCCTCGTGCATGGTGATGACGCAGCACGGATGGTTCTTCCAGATGTCGCCGGTGAAGCGCAGCATGCGCGCATTCGCCTTGAGCTCGCCAAGCGCGTTGAACGGCTCGGCGACGATGTAGCCGTCGATCTTGCGCGCGGCGAGGCCGGCGGTCATCTCGGGCGGCGCCATCACCTGAAGATTGCACTCGTCCGGCGCCAGCTTGGCGGTCTGCGGCTTGATCACTGCCTTCACGCCGTTCGCGCGCAACGCCATCTGCAGCATGATGTTGTGGTTCGAATACCAGAACGGCACGGCGATCTGCTTGCCGCCGAGATCGGCGAAACGCTTGATGCCGGTCTCGTGGCCGACGACGATGCCCGAGCCGTTGGTGTGGCCCCAGGCCATGATCTTCGCCGGAATCTTGTTGTTGTAGCGCATCCACACCGGCACCGGATTGAGCAGGTGGACGACGTTGAAGCGCCGCGCGACGAAGCCTTCGGCGATTTCGGCCCAGCCGCGGATCAGCGTCGGCTTCGCGACGTTCAGGCCTTCGTCCTCGAAATAACCCTGCGCGTGCGCCACCAGCAGCGAGGCGGCGTCGGTGATCGGCAGATAGCCGATGCGCACGATCTCGTCGGCGTCGGGATCGGCGGCGCGCGCCCGTTCGGGCAGCGTCGAGGCCAGCGCGGCCAGACCGCCAGCCGCGAAATAATCCAGCAGGTCGCGGCGCGAAACCTTGCGCAACGCTGCCGCGGTCAAAGGAAACTGTTCGCCGTCCATGACGTCCATGAGATGAGACCTTTCAGCTGATATATAGAGGATAACCGCCTTAACCCGCCGCGGCCAATGCGGCGACGCCCTGGTCGGCGGTGTGGAAAAGATCGGCAAGCTGCGCACGCAAGCGCCGGAACTCCATGGTCTCGCGCTTGCGCGTGCCCTCGATCGTGACCGCGACCTCGCCGACGATGCGGCCGGGTCGGCCGGCGAGAACGAGCACGCGGTCGGCGAGCGTGATCGCCTCGTCGAAATCGTGGCTGACGATCATCACCGTCAGGCCGATGCGGCGTGCGATCTCGCGCACCTCGTATTGCAGCGCGACCCGCGTCAGCGGATCGAGACCGGAGAATGGCTCGTCGAGCAGCAGCACTTCGGGCTCGGGCGCCAGCGAACGGGCGAAGGCGACGCGCTGCTGCTGGCCGCCCGACAGCCGCTGGACGTTGGCGTCGGCCCATTCCTCGAGCTGCACCAGTTTCAACAGCTCGGCGACGCGCCCTTCCGCGTGGCGGCCGCGGCCGGCGAAATCGAGACCGATGGCGATGTTCTCGGCCACGGTCATCCAGGGATAAAGCGACGGCTCCTGGAACATCAGGACGCAGGCCGGCGCCGGCGCCAGCACCGGCTTTTCGGCGACGAAAATCCGCCCGGCCGACGGCCGCGCGAAACCGGCGATGAGCTGCAGCAGCGTCGACTTGCCGCCGCCGCTGCGGCCGACGACGGCGACGATCTCGCCTTTGCCGATGGCGAAGCTGACGTCGTCGAGCACCGGGCGCGCGCGGCCGTAACGGTGCGCGAGCGCCTCAACCCTGATGCTGCGGACGGCTTGATCCATGACGCGGCTCGCCAAAGCCCGGTTTCAACGAATGATATATGTGAATAGAACGGGTTGCATACTATAGCACTGCATAACTGCCATCTATTACATTATCTCTATGTGATTTGTGCCGCAGCCGACAAGGTTGAATGACTGTGCGGCGACAGGCGTGTCGCAGGTCCATGACAGTGCGATGACGCAATTGAATATTGTGCACAAGATTATCCACACCTGTGGATAACTCGATTGCGCCGCAGCACGACTCATTGAGATTATTCGGCTCGCCTAGGGTATTCACCCGATGGACAAAACGCGTCCATTGGCGCCATCGTGACCACGGAACAACCTCGACGTTCGGCTATCGCTCCGGCCCGTCCGGTGTCGACCCCAGAACGTCAGGGGGATCACTTGAAAGCAACCGTGATCGAATCCCGCCGCCAGCACCGGGTGCTGGCACCCACTTTTCAAGAGCGAGGACGCCCCATGGCCAAGACCTACGGATCCATCAACGACGCCGGCGCCGCCGGCAACGCGTTCGCCAAGATGATGGGCGAATGGCCGCTGTTCGCTTTCAACTATGAAGCGATCGCCGACGGACAACGCCGCAATTGGGCGGTGCTCATCGAGGCGAACAAGCTGTGGAACGAAACGGCGCAATCGCTGGCGACGCGGCAGATGGAGCTGGCGCGGCAGGCGATGCAGGATTTCGCCGAGCTCGTCGAAGAGACGGTGCGCAAGCCGGGCGCCTTCGAAGACCAGCTCGGCAAGAGCGCCGTCTGCACGCGGCACGCGCTCGAAGGCATCTGCGACATCGCCGACCACGCGACCAAGTCGAGCGCCGAAGTGATGAAGCTGCTCAACAAGCGGGTGAGCGAGACGCTCGACGACGCGCGCACCTATGCCAAGCGCATGCCGCACACCGGGCCGGGCTCGGCACACGTTGCGGCGGCCGAGTAGCGCACGAACTGACGAACGGACGAGCGGCCCAAGTTGTTAGGGAGAGTTGTTAGGGAGATAAAGCGATGATGGCGAATTCTGCGCAACGCGACGCGCGTTACGAACGGACGACGCAGGAACACGAACGCTGCACGCTGATCACGAAGCTGCGCTGGATGGGACTGGTGCAGGAAGCCGACCGCATGACCGCGGCAGGCGAAACGCCGGCGGCGATGACCATGCCGGAGGAGACGGACTAGTCCGCAAGCGAAGAGGTCGCCCCCTCACCCTGCCCTCTCCCCCTTTCAGGGGGCGAGGGTTAGGGGTGGGCGCGATGCTTCGCGTTACTCCGCCGCTTTGACCTTGGGATCCGGAACCTTCGTTCGCAGGGTGACGAACTCCTCCGATGCGGTCGGATGGATGCCGATCGTGCGGTCGAATTGCGCCTTGGTGGCGCCGCAGGTGAGCGCGACGGCGAGGCCGCCGATGATCTCAGGCGCATCGGGCCCAACCATGTGCGCACCCAGCACCTTGTCGCGGGCGCGGTGGACGACGAGCTTCATCAAGGTCTTCTCGTCGCGGCCGGAGAGCGTGTTCTTGAGCGGCCGGAACACCGTGCGATAGACGTCGATCGCGGTGTGCGCCGCGCGCGCTTCGGCCTCGGTCAGGCCGACGGTGCCGATGGTCGGATTGGAGAACACCGCCGTCGGCACGACCTCGTGCCGGGCGCTGATCGGGTTGTTGTTGAACAGCGTCTCGGCGAGGGCGCGGCCTTCGGCGATCGCCGTCGGCGTGAGGTTCAGCATGTCGGTCGCGTCGCCGATGGCGTAGATGTTCGGCACCGACGTGCGCGACCACTCGTCCACCTTGATCGCGCCGCTGGCCTTGTCGGTGGCGACGCCGACGCTTTCGAGGCCGAGGTCTTTGGAATTGGGCGCGCGGCCGGTTGCGTACATGACACAGTCGGCCGAGAGGCTGGCGCCCGTCTTGGTGGCGAGGCTGAAGCCGGAGCCGCGCTTCTCGATCTTGGCGATTTCGGTGCGGTTGTGGATGACGATGCCGCGCGCGCGCATTTCGCGCCCCAAGTGAACGCGGATATCGTCGTCGAAGCCGTTGAGCAGCTCTTCGCCGCGGATGACCATCTGCACCGACGCGCCCAGGCCGGCGAAGATGCCGGCGAACTCGACCGCGATATAGCCGCCGCCGACGATGACGATGTTGCGCGGCAGCTCGGGCAGGTCGAGCGCCTCGTTCGACGAGATGACGTGCTCGATGCCGGGGATCTTGGGCGTCACCGGATGGCCGCCGATGGCGAGCAGGATGTTGGCGGCGGTGTGGCGCTTGCCGTCGACTTCGACCGTGTGCGCGTCAATGAGCGTGGCGTGGCCCTCGATGAGCTGCACGCCGGCGTCGCTCAGCATCTTGCGGTAGACGATTTCGAGCCGCGTGGTCTCTTTGTTTTTCGCGGCGATCAGCGCGGGCCAGGAATGCACCGGCTTTGCCACTTGCCAGCCGTAGCCGGCGGCGTCCTGCCATTCATCGGTAAAGTGCGCGGCATAAACCAGCAGCTTCTTCGGCACGCAGCCGCGCAGCACGCAGGTGCCGCCGACGCGGCCCTGCTCGCAGATGGCGACGCGCGCGCCATAGCTCGCGGCGCGGCGCGACGATGCGACGCCGCCCGAACCGGCGCCGATGGTGAAGAGATCGAAGTCGAAGGCCATTACGCGATGCTAGCCGAAAGCGGCGGCGGGGTCAGGCCCCCTCCCGCCGACCGCTCTTCGCGGTCGGCCCCCCTCGAGGGGGGAGGGTTAGGGTGGGGGTGAGAGTTCGCGGACGATTACGTCGTTTGGCCAAGGGCGAGGCGGTCGGCGATGGTGTTGAGGCGTTTGATGATGCCGAGCACGGTCGCGTAGATGACGAAGATATAGAAAAAGTAATTGAGGATCGGAATCAGCGACAGGATTACCCACAGCGCGACGCTGTGGCCGAGGCGGTGGGCGATGAAGCCGTTGCCGATGGCGCAGCCGGCCCACAGCACGACCAGGCCGGTGAACACCGGCAGCGACGCGATCGCCTGGTCCATTAACATCACCGTGGCTTGCATGACTCACTCCCCTGGGTTGGCGGCCGCGCACCCCTGCGCGGAAATCTCGGCTCTTTCTATTACCGGAAAAGCGGCCAGTCGTCGCGGGCGGCGGCTGGATATCGCCC
>DASQHO010000016.1:0-45627 GCA_035632055.1 Allostellaceae bacterium | reverse complement strand
GCTGCCCCGGCGATAGGCCTTGAGCCTTCGGCCGATCTCCTTACGGCGTGTATCCACGCTCCCCCATCGTCCGCATCTTAGGTGTGCGGATCGCCCTCACCATACCGGGACGAAATCGGTTCGTCACGTCGCTTCGACAACAGCGTGATACAGCAAATCGGCGCCCCTGAGGAAATCATCAAGCGCCATCGCCTCCCGCGGGTTATGCGAACCGTGTTCGTTGCGGATGAAAATCATGGCTGACGGCACACCTTCGTTGGCGAAAATCGCCGCGTCGTGGCCAGCGCCCGACGGCAGCGTCTCGGCGGCCAATCCCAGACGCTTGGAAAGGCGCAAAAGGCGCTCGACCCAGCCATCGTCCATGCGCGCCGGCTTGGTATCGAGCCGCCGATCGAAGCGGAACTCGACCTTGCGCTTGCGGCCAATAGTCCGGCATTCGGTCCGCATCAAGTGATAGAAGGCCTCTAGCGTGTCACTGCTCTGGCTGCGGACTTCGAAACTGAAGGTCACCTCGCCGGGAACGCGAGACATCGCGTGCTCGGCGGGATTGGTGCTGATGATGCCGACCGTGACCACGAGATCGAGGCCGCGCTGCTGCAGGCTTTCCCAATGCTCGTCGAGATGGGCGATGAGCTCGGCGACGGCAAATACGGCGTCTCGCCGGAGCCAGCGTGGCACGGCGCCGGAGTGGGCCGCTTCGCCGATACAGCGCACTTCGCGATGGCGGATATTGCCGCGTATTCCTGTAACGATCGCCGTTGGGAAGCCGCGCGCGACCATTACCGGTCCCTGCTCGATATGAAGCTCGAGGTAGGCCGCAACTGAGGCTGGATCGAGTAGGGTTTCGCCGCGCGCAATCCGCGCAACATCGGCACCCCGAGCCTGCATCGCTTCCTCGAGCGTGCCGTGGCCCGATCGATGCGTCAGCATCAAATCTTGCTCGGTCAAGCCGCCGAACAGTGCTTGGGAGCCGACGCAGGTCTTGCCATACCAAGCGCTTTCTTCGCCACGCATTGCAATGAGCTTGACGGTTCGCGGCGGAACGACCCGCTCCGCATTCATGCGCATCAAAGTGATCAGGCCGGCGACGACCCCGGCAGCACCGTCATAATTCCCGCCCTGCGGCACGGAATCGAGGTGTGATCCGATGGCGATGAATGGCCTATCTCCATCACGACCCGACAGGGTCACGACGAGGTTGGCCGCGGCATCGAAGTTGGTCGCGAGCCCGGCGCTTTCGGCATTGCGCCGGATGATCTCGACCGCCTTCTGTTCGCCTGAACCGTAGCTTTCCCGGCTGACGCCGATGCCGCCGGGATCCGCGGTCGCGCGTGCGATCTCACGAAAGAGTCCATCGGTCGTCGCTTGCGGATCGAACGCCGTCGACGTGTTATTGGCGACGAGCTTCATTCACCAGCCTCATGACGCCACTCAACGTCGGTCTCATCTGCGCCGGCACTCATTAGCGCGCCGGTCAGCGCCGAAACCCGAGAAAAGCCTCGCCGGTTGCAGAACGCTTCGAGCTCCTCGACGATGCGGATAAGCGCCGTCGGATGGATGAACGTCGCGGTGCCGACCTGAACAGCGCTCGCGCCAGCCAATAGATATTCTACCGCGTCGTTACCACTGGCAATGCCGCCGCAACCGACGATGTCGATCCTGACCGCACGGGCGCATTGGTAGACTTGGCGCAAAATGTCCGGCTTCACCGCTGGAGCGGAAAGGCCGCCGGTGATGCTGCCGAGCCGCGGCCGGAAGGTTTCGACGTCGATCGCCATCGCGAGCATCGTATTGGCGACGACGACAGCGTCGGCGCCATTGGCCTCGGCGGCACGCGCAACTTCGGCGATATCGCCGGTATTCGGCGTCAGTTTGACCCACAATGGCAACTTGGTCGCCGCCCGCAATCGAGCGACGACGCCGGCGGTGGCCTGCGTCGTCATGGCAAAGGCGCGACCGTCCTGCTCCAGGTTGGGGCACGAGATGTTGGCTTCAATCGCGGCGACGCCAGCAACGCTGAGTTCGGCCGCCAAGCTAGCGAAGCCGTCAGCCGTCGGCGCCGAAATGCTGGCAATCAGCGGCGGCGTGAAGCGCTGGTAGAACGGCAGCGTCTGCGTGAGGAAATATTCGACGCCTTTGGACGGAATACCGATTGAGTTGAGCATGCCACCGGCCGTTTCGGCAACGCGCGGCGTAGGATTACCGGTGCGCAGTTCGCGCGTCACAGTCTTGGTTACGAAGGCGCCAAGGCGATTAAAATCGATGACGCGCGCCAAGCCGTCTGCAAACGTACCGGATGCCGGCATCACTGGATTGGCCAGCCGCATTCCGCCGATATCGACGGCCAAATCTACCAAGACTGTGGCTCCTGTAGATCGAACACCGGGCCTTCCCAGCACACGCGCCGATGTTCGACGCCGCCTGCAGCGGCATGAAAGTCGCGGACGCAGCAGAAACACATGCCGAGCGCACACGCCATCTGCTGCTCGAGCGCGACCTGACCGGGTACGCCGAGTTCCTTGCCGAGCCTCTGGAGCAGTAGCAGGAGGCGGTTTGAGCCGCAGGTGAAGAACGCATCGGCCTTGTGTCCCGCCACGAGGCTGCGTAACAGCCGTTCGACATTGCCCACCGTACTGCTTTGATCCGAATCCGTAACGACGATCACTTCGGCGCCATGGGCGTGAAACAGCTCGACAGACATCACCAAATCAGGGCGGCGCGCGCTCAGGATAGCGGTCACGCCGACACTCGCCTGCTCGGCCATTAACGCCAGCGGCGCGAGCGTTGCCAGACCGACACCGCGACCGACGACCGCGATGTGCCGCCAAGCCGGCGCCAGTGTGAAGCCGCGGCCGAGCGGTCCGAGCACATTCAGATTGTCGCCCGGTTCGAGTTCGGCCAGTCCGCGCGTTCCAGCGCCGGTAATCTTGTAGAGGAACTCGATCCGCCCACGCACCTGATCGGCGGCATAAACGCTCATCGGCCGGCGCAGGAATGGCGCGGCACCATCCGACGGCGGACAGAGGAGATGAAAGAACTGGCCAGCGACGACGTCAGTTGCCGGCGATTCTGCCGCGACCACGAGATGCTTGTATTCAGCGTTGACCGCCACATTTTCGAGCACCGTCGCGGACTGCTCCGCAACCGGAAAAAACAAATTCGCAGCGTGGACAGTGTCCATGTCCAAACGTCGACCTTAATGAGCTGGAACGGCAGAAGCCGGACGCTCGCAATTATTCGAGCGGCACACCCTTCCGTTCCGGTATCAGGAATACGGTTGCGACGAACTCGATCAGGTATATGACCGCCAACAGAGCGATGGCGATCGGGAACGAATATTGCGCCGCCAGGATCGGCACGACGAAGGGTCCGAAGCCGCCGACACCGCGGCCGAGATTGAACAGGACATTCTGCGCGGTAGCGCGCGCCGCCGTTGGATAAAGCTCCGACATCAGCGCGCCGAGACCGCCAAGCATGCCGTTGATGAAGAACCCCATTACGGCGCCGCCAACCAGTAGCGCATAAGGCGACGTCAGCTGCGAGAACACGACGACCATGACCGCCGCGCCGATCTGCCAGAACATGAACACCGGCCGCCGGCCAATCCGGTCCGCCGCAATGCCGAAGAGCCAGATACCCAGCGCCATGCCAAGGATCGTCACCGCCGTCCACACCGCCGATTGCATCAACGGGAAATGGAACTGGCTGTTGAGATACGACGGCAGCCAGATCATCACACCGTAATAACCAAAATTCTGCACCGAGCAGAGAATGAACATGCCGATCGTGACCTTGACGGTCGCAGCATCCTTAAATAGCAGACCAATTGGAAAGCCCTGCCGGATATGGCGCTGCACGAAGATCTCCGGCTCGCCGATGGTGCGGCGGACGATGAAGGCGACGAGAGCCGGCAGGACGCCGACCAGGAACATGCCGCGCCATCCAATATGCGGCAGCAACAACGGCGTCACGAACGCCGCAACGAGCACGCCCGATTGCCAGCCGAGACCGACGTAGGACGAAACGCGGCCGCGCATTGACGGAGGCCACGCCTCAGCGGCCAATGCCATGCCGATGCCGAATTCGCCGCCGAGCCCGAGCCCAGCAATTGTGCGATAGGTGAGAAGATCGTAATAGCCGCGTGAAAATGCACAGAGACCGGTGAAAACCGCGAACAACAGGATCGTCCAGCTCAGCACACGCACGCGACCGAAGAAATCGCTCATGATGCCGAAGACGATGCCTCCGGTAACCGCTCCGAGTAACGTGAACGTGAAGAGCGAGCCCGCCTGCGGGCCCGACAACCCCAGCTCGTTGCGGATGGCGCCGAGCATGAAGCCGAGGATGAGCAGATCGAACCCATCCATCGCGTAGCCGATGGCCGAGCCGAAAAGCGCCTTCTTGGCGTAGGCACTCGGCACGTCGAATGCGACACTCACCGAAGCGGGCCGGGGCGATGACATCGACATAGCGGGGCCTCCCCTATGATTTTCAGGCAAAACAGTTATTATCGCCTGTCCTAATTTTGAGACAGCAGCAACTCGAAGTCAATCGCCCGCAATGGGCCGGCATTCGGCGCGGAGCACGGGCGGTACAGCCTGGATCAGCGCGGCGATCGGCAGCCGCAGCCGTGGATGATGCCAGTTGGGTGCGATGTCCGCCAATGGCAAAAGCACGAAGGCCCGCTCGTGCATCCGCGGATGCGGCAGCACCGGAGCGACATCGCGGATCAATTCGTCGTAAGCGATCAGATCGAGGTCGAGCGAGCGCGCTGCATTGCGCTCGCCGCGCTGCCGGCCGAACCGTGTCTCAATCGCGGAGAGCACCGACAGCAACGCTGTCGGATCCAAATCGCTTTTAATCGCAACGACGGCATTGAGATAATCGGGCTGATCCGATTTCGGCACGGGCGAACTTTTGTAAAAGCGCGATTGCGCCACAATCTCGCCGCCTTCCTGTGCGAGGGAACGCAACGCCGCTTCGAGGGTCGCGCGCGGCGGCCCAATGTTGCTCGGCAGGTTGGCGCCCAAGGCAATGAAGATCATGCGCTGCACCGCCTCAGCAACCGCCATCGCTTGACGCACGCCTCGCCGCGGCGGTCAAATGCGTGGCATAGCATTGGTATCATTGCGTGGAGTTGCACATGACATTTTATCCCGAGGAAAGAATTGCATTGTTCATCGATGGCGCCAACCTTCACGCCGCCGCTCGGGCTCTGGGTTTCGATATCGACTACAAGCGATTGCTGCAATTGTTCGGTGAGAAGGGCCGCCTCATCCGTGCGTTCTATTACACGGCGTTGATCGAAGATCAGGAATATTCGCCACTCCGCCCCTTGGTGGATTGGCTTGACTACAACGGCTACACGATGGTGACAAAGCCGACCAAGGAATACACCGACGCCATGGGCCGCCGAAAGGTCAAAGGCAACATGGATATCGAACTCGCTATCGACGTGATGGAGATGGCGCAATACCTCGACCATATCGTTCTTTTTTCCGGCGACGGCGACTTCCGTCGCCTCGTCGACGCGGTGCAGCGAAAAGGCGTTCGCGTCACCGTGGTGTCAACCATCCGCTCGGCGCCGCCGATGGTCGCCGATGAGCTGCGACGTCAGGCCGACATGTTCATCGAACTTCAGGATCTGGCGCCGCAAATCATGCGTCACCGCGAAGACACGTCGCCGCGGCAGAACCAGGCGTTCAACCAGATGAGCGACAGTGAAGCGTGAGCGGATCGTCGGTTTCGGGC
This sequence comes from Allostellaceae bacterium, assembly GCA_035632055.1. Lineage (GTDB taxonomy): Bacteria > Pseudomonadota > Alphaproteobacteria > ATCC43930 > CGMCC-115725 > REEB95. Next base: position 39,876 of record DASQHO010000016.1, on the reverse strand, counting down.
GCACCCGGGCAGGATTGCGCGCTTTGCCCGCGGCTTGTGGCGTTCCGCACAACGCAGCGCACGGCACAGCCATCGTGGCACAACGCTCCGGTGCCTTCGTTCGGGGACCTCAACGCGCGGCTGTTGATCGTCGGTTTGGCGCCGGGTCTCAAAGGTGCCAATCGCACTGGCCGCCCCTTCACCGGCGATTATGCGGGTGTTTTACTCTATGGCACGCTGACGAAGTTCGGCCTCGCGCGCGGCGAATATCGCGAACGCGTCGACGACGGATTACAGCTCGTCGGATGCCGAATTACCAATTCGGTCCGCTGCGTACCACCTGCCAACAAGCCCGAAACCGATGAAATCCGCAATTGCGGCGCTTTCCTTGCGGCGGAGATCGCCGCGATGCCACGATTGGCGATCGTCCTGGCACTGGGACAAATCGCGCATCAAGCGGTGCTTGCGGCGCGCGGGCAGAAACGAGCGCACTATCGATTCGCTCACGGCGCAATTCACACATTGCCAGCCGGCCTCATTCTCGCCGACAGCTATCATTGCTCGCGCTACAACACCAACACCGGGCAGCTCACCACGGCGATGTTCGAGGCTGTTTTTACCGAGTTGAAGCGCCGGCTCGCACTGTCATAATGGTTGGATGCGCAAAATTCTGGTCAGCACGTGCCTGCTTGGCGAGGCAGTCGTTGGCTATCGCGTGCGCTACAACGCCAGCGATACTCCTTGCGACGACCCGCGTTTCCGTCGCTGGCACACTGAAGGCCGCCTGGTCCATATCTGCCCGGAGGTTGTCGGTGGGTTACCGACACCGCGGCCGCGGGCACGCATCGACACCGCGAATAATCGCGTGCTGACCGTGCTCGGTATCGACGTCACGGCCGAGTACGAGCGTGGCGCGCAGGCCGCGCTCGCGCTCGCGAAGGAACACGCCATCACCCTCGCCATCCTCAAACAATCAAGCCCGTCGTGCGGCTCGCGGGTGATCTACGGCGCCAATTTCATCGACCAAGTTCCGGGCCAGGGCCGCACGGCTGCGTTGTTGCGTGCGAACGGCATCAAGGTTTTCGGCGAAGACCAGCTCGATGACGTTGAGCGTGAACTCGCGCAGGACGATCGATAGCTAGCCCCGGTCGCGCAATAGCCGCGCCCGCGACCGTTGCCAATCGCGCTCTTTCTCGGCCTCGCGTTTGTCGGCCTTGCGCTTGCCTTTAGCGACGCCGAGCGCCAATTTGGCACGGCCACGCTCGTTGAAGTAGATCGAGAGCGGCACCAGCGTGATGCCTTCGCGCTTAACCGCACCTAACAGCTTGGCTATTTCCCGATTGCGCAATAGTAGCTGGCGCGGCCGACGCGGCTCGTGATTGATGCGCGCCGCCGGATAGGCGGGAAAGTGCGCGTTGAGCAGATAGATCGCGCCATCTTTTTCTGCGGCATAGGCTTCGGCGATGCTGGCAAGCCCGGCGCGCAGCACCTTGACCTCGGTGCCCGTCAGCATCAGGCCGGCCTCTAGCGTCTCTTGGATTGCGTAATCGTGACGAGCACGCCGATTTTGCGCGACGTACTTCTCGTCGCCCCGCAAAGCCATCGATGCGTCAGTTCAGCAGACCGGCGGTGCGCATCGCGTCCTTGACGCGCACCTGCGCCGCCGGCGACGCGGGCACCAGCGGCAGCCGCACGTCAGGCGACGACTTGCCAAGCAACGAAGCCGCGTACTTCACCGGCGCCGGGCTGGTTTCGACGAACAACGCATCGTGCAAGGTGGCTAGGCGCATATTGGTTTTCATCGCGCCGGCGGTGTCGCCTTTTTCCCAAGCCTCGTGCATCTCCGCGCAGGCGCGCGGCGCGATGTTGGCTGTGACCGAAATACATCCATCGCCGCCATTGGCACGATAGGACAAAACGGTCGCGTCTTCACCTGAAAGCATGCAGAACGCGTCGCCGCACGTCGCGCGCGTCTTGAGCGGCCGCGCCAAATCGTTCGTCGCGTCCTTGACACCGACGATGTTCGGGAGCTTGGCGAGCCGCGCCATGGTATCGACGCTCATATCGACGACGCAGCGGCCAGGAATGTTGTAGATCAGCAACGGCAAATCTACGGCGTCGTTGATCGCCTTGTAGTGCTGGTAAAGTCCTTCCTGCGTCGGTTTGTTGTAATAGGGCGTCACGACAAGCGCCGCATCGACCCCTGCCCGCTTGGCATGCTGCGTGAGCTCGATCGCCTCGGCGGTCGAGTTCGAACCCGTACCCGCGATCACCGGAACGCGGCCATTCGCGGCCTCGACACAGAGTTCGATCACGCGCTTATGTTCGGCATGCGACAAAGTCGGCGATTCGCCGGTCGTGCCGCACGGGACGACGCCGTGCGTGCCTTGCGTGATCTGCCAGTCAACAAAACCCTGGAACGCCTTCTCATCAATCGCCCCATTGCGGAATGGCGTGATGAGCGCGACCAGCGAGCCCTTAAACATCCCAACCTCCTGCGACGCGGCCTGTCCGGGCCGTATCGTGGGCCAAAATAGCGCCCGTCCGTGCCTGAGGGCAATCGCGGTTCTCCGCCGACGCGGCCCTACCTGACAGCCGCCGCTGCGGCGGCTAATATCGCGATGGGGAGCCCCACTTGGACTTGGCTTTGAAGCGACGGTTGGGCGTCTGTCTGGCCGTTGGTGTTGCCAGCGTGTCGCTGGGCATAGGCTTTGCGCATGCGCAAGTCCTCTCCACCAACGACAAGCGCGCTTACCACGCCGCATTTGCCGACGCGCAAAAGAGCAATTGGAAAGGAGCTGCGCGCGAATCCGCGATGGCGCATGATCCGCTGCCACGCGAGGCGTTGCATTGGCTGGCGATCATTCGCGGCGCCAACGGCGCCAGCTTCGGCGAAATCACACATTTCATCGTCACGCACCCCGATTGGCCGGGACAGTCCGCACTCGAGCAAGCCGCCGAAGAGGCCATGAACGGCGTGCCGGACGGCACACTCGCCGATTGGTTCGCGACCCACCCGCCGATCACCGCGGCCGGCAAATTGCGCCAGGCCGACATTTGGATTGCAACTGGACGCGCCGAGCAGGCACAAGCGAGCATCCACGCCGTCTGGATCAACAGCGACTTTTCCGCGTTCGATGAGCGTTCGATATATCAGCGTTATCACGAATTCTTACGTGTTGAGGACCACGAGCGGCGGCTCGATCGTCTATTGTGGAACGGCGACGTGGCGGCGGCGCAACGTATCCTGCCGCTCGTGCCGGCCGGTCCGCGCGCCGTGGCCGAGGCGCGTATGGCGCTGATGACGTCCGCGGGCGATGCCGACAGCCTCGTCGATCGCGTACCGCCGGAATATCGCAACGACGTCGGTCTACTGTACGACCGCGTTCGTTGGCGCCGGGTCAAGAACCTGGACGATGGCGCGCTCGACCTTCTGCTGGCCGCTCCGCCGGATCCGACGCACGCGACGCAATGGGCGAATGAACGTCAGATCATGGCCCGGCGCGCGCTGGCCATGGGACGCCCCGATATCGCATATCGCGCCGCCGAGCAGCACCAAGCGACAACCGGCCAGAATTTCGCCGAGCTCGAGTTCCTGTCGGGATGGATCGCGCTGCGTTTCCTGCATCAGCCGGATGTCGCCTACGCCCATTTTGTGAAGCTTTATGACGCCGGAACCCTGCCAATCACGCGAGCGCGCGGCGCCTATTGGGCCGGCCGCGCTGCCGAAGCGAAAGATTATCACCAGCTTGCCGCGGCGTGGTTCGATACGGCATCGGAGCGGTTCACGACATACTACGGCCAGCTGGCCGCTTCGATGCCTGGCGTCAAAGCCGTTCAGCCCGTGCGCGGGCCGCAACCCTCAATTGTCGAAGCCAGCGCGTTCAACCGCCTCGAACTGGTGCGGCTCACCCGCGATCTCGCCGACGCTGGCGCCGACGAGGTCGTTACGCCATTCTTCCGGCACTTGCTCGGACGTGCAGCGACGCCCGCGCAATATATGCTGATGGCACATTTGGGCCGCGAAATCGGCCGCCCCGATCTTGAAGTCGAAGCTGCGAAGCGCGCCAGCTATGCCGGCATAAATCTTATTGCCGAAGGCTATCCCATCCCGCCGCTGCCGAAAGGTGGTAATGTCGAGACGCCGCTGCTGCTGGCGATGACGCGGCAGGAAAGTGCATTTGCACATGAGGCGGTCAGCCGCGTCGGCGCACGCGGCTTGATGCAGCTGATGCCGCACACAGCCAGTCTTGTCGCCAAGACGCTGCACCTCCGATTCTCGGAAAAACGCCTGACGACCGACCAGCGCTACAACGTCACCCTCGGGCGCGCCTATCTCGACCAGTTGCTGGCGGAATTCTCGGGATCGTACGTGCTGGCGATCGCCTCCTACAACGCTGGACCATCGCATGTAAAAGACTGGATGAGCCTATACGGCGATCCACGGGCAGATGGCGTGAACGTCATCGATTGGGTTGAATCCATCCCCTATTCCGAGACACGCAACTACGTGCAGCGCGTACTCGAAAATTTGCAGATTTACCGTATGCGCCTCGGCCAGACGGGGTTTGCGTTCACCCTCGCCAGTGATCTGAAACGCTGATATGGCGCACACCGAACTGAGGATAATCGACGCCTGCGTCTTCGACGCCTATGGCACGTTGTTCGACGTTGGCTCGGCAGCAAAGCGCTGCGCTGACATCCTCGGCGACAAGGCGGACGCATTGACGGCGCAATGGCGCACATCGCAGTTGCAATATACCTGGCTGCGCAGCTTGATGGGCCGGCACGCCGACTTCCGGCAGGTCACGGGCGAAGCGCTCGACTTCGCAATGGATGCGCTGGGTATTGCGGACAACGGCCTCAAGGCGCGGCTGATGGACCTCTATCTCGAACTAGCAGCGTATCCAGATGCACAAGTCGCTCTCGCGGCACTGCGCCGCGCAAACCGTCGGGTAGCGATCCTGTCCAACGGCACGCCGAAGATGTTGGCCGCCGTAGTCAAATCGGCCGGCCTGGAGACGCTGCTCGATCTCATTCTGTCGATCGAGGAAGTCGGACTCTATAAGCCGCATCCGCTCGTCTATCGGCTTGCGGTCGACCGACTTGGCGTCAAGCCCGAGCGAATTTGTTTCATTTCGTCGAATGGCTGGGACATTGCTGGCGCAAGTGCATTCGGCCTCAAAGCTGTTTGGGTGAATCGTATAGACGCGAAGCAGGAACGGTTGCCTGCCCAGCCCGCCGCTCAGATCAAGCGGCTCGATGAACTGCCGACGCTCCTCGGAATTTAGCGATGGCTGCCGACGTGATTGCGCCCTTGCCCGATATCACGGCAATCGAAACTGCCGCGCAGCGCCTAGCGGGCCAAGCCATCGTAACGCCCCTGTTGTCTTCGTCGATGCTCGACGCTCGCGTCGGCCGGCGCGTTCTCGTCAAAGCCGAGACGCTGCAGCGCACGGGCTCATTCAAATTCCGGGGTGCGCTCAATACACTGCTCTCGCTTGATGCTGAAACACGCAAGCGCGGCGTCGTCGCCTTCTCGTCCGGTAATCACGCGCAAGGCGTGGCAGCCGCTGCACAACATTTGGGTATATCCGCGACGATCGTAATGCCGGCCGACGCGCCAGCGATCAAGACGGCGAATACGCGCGCTTACGGCGCAACGATCGTGCCTTACGATCGCCAACGCGAAAGCCGGGAGGCGATCGCCGAGGGTATTGCTCGCGAACAACGGGCGACTCTCGTCCCACCGTACGACGATCCGCGCGTCATCGCCGGCCAAGGCACGGTTGGCCTCGAAATCACCCGTCAGGCTAAAGAACTTGGCTGCACTCCGGATGCGGTCGTTGCACCGTGCAGTGGCGGTGGCCTAGTCGGCGGAATCGCGCTTGCTCTCGCCGTGGTACGACCGAAGATCCGCGTCTATGCCGCGGAGCCCGAGGGTTTCGACGATATGCGTCGCTCGCTCGCGGCGGGACATCGCGTCGCCAATGGTGTCATGGGCCAATCGATTTGCGACTGCCTGCTGGCGCCCATGCCCGGCGTGTTGCCGTTTGCGATCGCACAACGCCATGTTGCTGGCAGTCTGACAGTCAACAACGACGACGTCCGCCGCGCTATGGCAGTGGCATTCACCGACCTCAAACTAGTGCTGGAACCGGGAGGCGCCGCGGCGTTGGCCGCAGTCTTGGCGGACAAGCTCGGCGACGCAGGAAAATGCGTCGTGGTCGTCGCGTCGGGCGGCAATGTCGACCGCGAAATGTTCGAAAGCGCCCTCGAACGCGGCGCCGACTAGCTAATCGGCGTTGCCGGCGACCTCGGCGTGCGGCGTACGCAGACGTTCGATCTGCTGACGCAGCGGTGGCGACAACTGCATCTGCTCCGCTGCGAAAGTATCGATCGCGTCGACACGGCGGCTGTAGCCTTCGTACGAAGCGCCCGGTTCCACCCGCATCTGGACGTAGACGATATCGGCGGTCACCGAGGCCGCGCGGCCCAGCACAACGCTGGTCGCCGAGACGCGGCCCGAAAGCGCGCCGTTGATGACGACATTCTCGGCCTCGATGGTGCCCGTAACCGCGCCACCATCGCCAATCGTGACCCGGCGCGCAACGATGTTGCCCGAATGGTGGCCGAGGATGTGGACCTCGCCGTCGCTCACGATATCGCCTTCGAGCTTGAGTCCGGCGCTTAGGATCGATGGCACGGAACGTCGGCCGTCGCCACTCGAGAAACCGTGACCGGCCGGACTAGTGTGCGCTCGCTTGAACCACATTTTTACCAGCCTCCAGGAACTTCTCGGGGTTGACCGGTCTACCGTCGAGACGAATTTCGTAATGGAGATGGGGGCCAGTGCTGCGGCCGGTGCTGCCCAATTGGGCAATTTTGACGCGTGCTGAAACGTGTTCGCCCATCGCCACCAGAATACGATGAAGATGGGCATAGAGCGTTACGATACCGTGACCGTGATCAATTTCGATCGTGCGGCCATAGCCTTCCTTCCAACCCGTGAACACGACGACGCCTGGTGCCGTGCTGTAGATCGTGGAGCGGTACGACGCGTCAAGATCGATACCGGTGTGGAATTCTTCGCGGCCGTTGAATGGATCACGCCGCGCACCAAATGGGCTGCCGACCGTGTAATGCATTTCGAGCGGCGACCGTAGTGGCAGAAGCTTGGCAACCTTGAGCAGCGCGGCGACACGTTGCTGCTCGATCGCGCTGCTACGCATGCTGTCGAGCGAAACGAATGGACCGCCCATGGCGGGCTCGGGTTGCTGGCTGATATGCCCGATGATCTTGTCAAGATCAACGCCGGTTGACGCCAATATCTGCTCGAGTTTGCTCGTCGGCTGGTGCTTGTTGGTTTGCGCCACCGATACCGCCGGCACTTCCGGCGCCGTAAGCGCGGCACCTTCGCCGACCGTATCTGGCGCCAGCGCGCTATGCTTGCCGGGTTCGGTGACCAATGAATCGGTATCGGGCTTCGCCGCCGGCGCGCTGGCCGGCGGAACAGCGCCGACCTGCTCGCCCGGCTTAGCAAGCTGCGCGCGCAATCTGGCGAGCTGTTCGTCCTTGCTGTCGGCAATCGCCTTCAGGAGATTGGCGCGCGCCGTGAGCGTCTGCATTGCGTCTTCTAGCTGACGCGCGTGCGTCACTTCGCTGGTTCGCGCTTGTTCTGACCGTTTCAGGTCGGCGCGCAATTCATCGATCGATTTCTTCAGCTGCGCGACATTGTTGCTATTATCGGCCATCTGTTGCTGCGCTGCGGCCAACTTCTGTTGCAGATCCTGTTGCGCCTGATTGGTTGCGCTCACATTCGACGACTGGCCGGCGATGACCGCGTCGTAGTGCTGCTTGAGCGCGGTATATTGCGTGCTGATGGCCGTAAGCTGCTGATTAAGTGCAGCGACTGCCTCGGCCTCGGAATTCGCTTGCGCCTGTGGGCCGCTGTCGGAAGCGCGGTTGTTGGACGCCATTCCGCCTGCACGGTCGAGCTCGCGATGCATGGCGAAATAGCCGGCGGTCAAATAGCTTGCCGCGCCGAAAGTACCGATGCAGGCGACCACGATCATCGCCTGCAGCCAGCTCGGCAGCAGCACAGACCGGACGCGTTCCGTAGAGCGCAACAAAATTTGGCGCTCAGGAAACAGACGTCCCCCTAAATCACGCAGACCACCGACCAATGGCCCCCCATTAGACCGACTGGATACACCCGGTGGTGCCGCCTCCCCTTCGGAGATTGCACCAAAACAAGCCGGCGCCGTCATCGGGCGCCGAGCATTTAGAGAATGGGGATCGCGGCGTTACCCGTCCCTGTCCGCCGGTCTCTGCCGACTTTGACGCGAGCGGGTTGTAGTTCGGAACCCGCCGCCATTCACCACAAAACCGTAGCGGATTTGCGGCCAAATACGCAAGCCAATTCGGCCTATAGGGCCGGTTTTTGCCTCGCGCCGTCGGCCAATTTTACAGCCGTAAACTGCATAACATCCGCCAACCCTAACGCCGCATTACCGGCTTGCCACCTCCCGGTTGAGACTTTGCGGCATCAGCGGGTTTGGCAAGTACATCCACCATCCCGATTCATTGATCGAATAATACGCCCGGTAATCAGGATTAGACGCAGCCGCGACGACGCCCGGCGCCAGATTGTCCAGCATCAGGCTCCGACCCGCCACGGTGACAACGAGAACGGCATGATCGACCTGGCGCCGAATATCGCGCAGGACGACGAGCCGCATCGCATCGTCAGCAACACCGAGAGCACGCAGCAGCAGAAATTTGGTGATCGCATAATCCTGACACTGACCATTGCGGCGCATGAATTCGAACGGCGTTTCCCATCGCCCTGCGTCGCCCCAGTTGTCGAGCGCCGAGACGTAGGGATGCGCGTTGATCGCCGCGTTGACGCCAGCGATTTGCGCCTGCAACGGCTGGCCGCGAAATCGCGCGATCAATGCGATCCACTCGCGCGGAGGACACGGCGGCGCGCTGTCGTGCGCAGACAGGCAGGACTCCGCTGCATTCTCCTGTTCGAGTTGCCAACGTGACAACAATTTTACCCAGCGCGCGAACGGCGAGAGGTCGGACGAGTAGATCTCGTGCGTGCCGAACATTGGGATCGCCGGCGGCGATTGAACCGGCATCGGCGGCGATAGCGACGCGAGCTCCTGTGCCGGCACGTGTGCCGGCAATCCGACACTCAACAACAGGCCGAGTACGATACCGACTGTCGTCGCGCGCCCGTGCATTTCGCACCTTGGTTTGTGAAACCAAGGCCGACGCTAGGGACTCGAGCCTTAACGCAATGCTAAGCAACGCGCGTTGTCGTACCGCAGACGATTAAAATTTGCGCTGCTATTTCGTGATCCAAATCACGCAGAGTGACTTGCCGCGCGCCGCGATCGCGCGTGCCAGCGGCACATTCAGGGCGAGAACTAGACCTGGCGCGATGTGAATCATGCGGGCATTCCCGACATCAAGCCAGGCGCTGCCCAATTTTTGCCACAGCGTTTCGACGGTGCGGCCCTCTTGGAGATGGAAAGGAAAGCACCGCAGGAGCGGCGTGCCGATCACCGGCTTGAACATACCGCCGAGCCACTCGAGAAACGGGGTATTGACGACGACAATCCGCCCACGTGCATCGGCGGCAAGCGCCGCGATTTCGGCAACCAACCGGTTGAGCCGCAGTCGCCGGCAACCACGTCACTGCCACCGGCCTCGAGGTCTCCGGTTTTGCTTATTGCAGGTTCGGAGGCGGCGTCACCATCTTTTACCCAGTAACGCACCAGCTCATCGTCACCAACGATACGTAAGCGGACTTCAGCTGAAGATCGGCAGCGCCGGCGCGATCAACACGCCGGCAACGGCGATCGGAATGCCGTACGGGATCGGCAAATTCTTATGCGCGAAGACAGGCAGCCGGCGCAGCGTCGCCAGTATCGCCGTCTGCACGAAAGGATGGCGGAGCAGGATGCAGATGAGCGCGAAGACGCCGCCGACCAGCGCAACCAGCGTCAGGAACGGCAGCAACTGCCCGAACCCAACCCACAAGGCGGTGGCAGCCAACAACTTGACGTCGCCGCCACCCATGAGGCGAAAAGCGAACAGCACTGCAGCGGCGGCAAAAACGGCAAGACCCGCTCCGACATGCGACAGCCAGTCGATCGATTGTCCCGTCGCCAGCGTGGCAATCGGAAATGCCAGCGCCAACGCACCAGTCAGCCAGTTGGGAATGCGCAGCGTGCGGAAATCGCTGACGCCCGCCATGACCAGTGCCACCACATAAACCGCGAGCGCCGCCTTGCCGCCCAGGCCGAGATGCGTGAAAGCCCAAGGATGAACCATGGCCGGATCATCAATAGGCTTGGTTAGCGCAAACTTAAAGAGCCGCGTTCAGCGCTCGGTCAACGCGATGTTTTTGGCATCGAGGATCGGCTTCAGCAGATAGCCAAGCACCGTGCGGTGGCCAGTCAGGATTTCGACCTGCGCCGTCATACCGGGCATGATCGGCAGCGGATGCGCCTGCGTCCCAAGATAGTTCTTGTCGGTGCGGAGCATGACGCGGAAGAACGTCTGTGAGCGATCGCCGTCTCTTTCGCTGATGCTGTCGGCGCTAATCCGCTCCACCTTCGCCTTAAGGCCGCCGTAGACCGCAAAATCATAGGCGGTGATCTTGATCACGGCGTCTTGGCCGGGGTGCAGGAATGCGACATCAGATGGCCGGATCTTGGCCTCGACCAACAGCGTGTCATCGAGCGGCACGATTTCGACCAGATCCTGCCCCGGCTGAATCGCAGCACCGATCGTGTTCACTTTGATGTCCTTAATGATGCCGCGCACTGGCGAGCGAACCTCGGTGCGCTGGACGCGATCCTTCTCGGCGAACGCCTTCTGCACCATCGCCTGGAACTCCGCCTCGTGCCGGTTGAGTTCGGCGCGCGCATCGGAATGGAAGCTGTCGACCTTTTCCTGGATGCGGCGCTGCGCTTCATCGCGCGCTGCTTCAGCCTTGGGCAGCGCCGCCTGGGCCTCGTCAAGCTGGCCCTCGAGATCGTTGACCTGCTGATCGATCTTGACCAGGTCGAGTTGCGCGGCAGCGCCCTTGGCGACAAGTGGCGCGGTGATGTCGCGCTCCTTCTTGGCGAGCACCAACGACCGCGACAGCGCAGCTTGCCGCGTTTTCAATTCGGTGATGTCCTGCTGGCGCTGCGTCAGCTGATCGTTGAGTACGCCGATTGCAGTCTTGATCTGTGCGATTTGCGTCTTGTACAGCGCGGCTTCGCTGTCGACGATCTGCGGCGCGTCCTTTGCGACATCGGCGGGAAACGCCGGTGCTTTATCTTCGGTTTCGGCCGCCAGACGTGCGATCATCGCCTTGAGCGTCAGCGCCTGAATTCGGCTATCTCGATAGGCCGCCTCGGCGCTGGTATTTGCGATCCGCAGCAGAACATCGCCCTTTTGCACAATCTGACCGTCGTGCACTAGCATCTCGGAAAGGATGCCGCCTTCGAGATTCTGGATGACCTGGACGTGCTGCGACGGGATCACGCTGGCGTCGCCACGAGTCACCTCGTCGAGCGTGGCAAAACCCGCCCAAACCAGAAAAAAACCGAAAAACGCAACGATACTGACCGTCAGCAAATAGGCGAAGCGATTAACTTGGCCGCGGAACGCACGTTCGGCATCGGGAAGGAAATCGGCGTCGATCTTGTGCGTCAGGCTCACGACGCACCTCCGGCGGCGACACGCAATCCGCCCTCGCCCAATTTCTGCAGTACCCGGTCCTTGGGCCCGTCGGCGGCGATGCGTCCGCCGTCGACTACGATCAAGCGATCGACCAGCGACAGCATCGAAGTGCGATGCGTCACCAGCAGGAGCGTCTTGCGCGCGAGCACCGGCAGCAACCGTGCGCGCAGCTTGTTCTCGGCGGTGTTGTCCATGGCGCCGGTTGGCTCGTCCATCACCAGGATCGGCGGATCGAAGAGCATAGCGCGCGCGATCGTCACCGCCTCGCGCTGGCCACCGGAGAGGTAGCGGCCGTGTTCGCCGACCTGCATGTCGAAACCCTCGGGATGCCGCTTGGCGAAATCGTCGACACCGGCGATCGTGGCCGCTTCGAGGATCGCGTGGTGATCGGCGTGCGGCGCCGCCAACGCGATATTGTCTTTGATCGATCCAAAGAACAGAAACGCGTCCTGCGGCACATAGCCGAGATTGCGGCGGAGATCTGCCGGATCGATCTGACGCACATCGGTGTCGTCGAGCAGGATCGCGCCGGCGTTCGGCTGATAAAGGCCGGCGAGCAACCGCGCCAGCGTGCTCTTGCCCGAGCCGATGCGGCCGATAATGCCGACCCTCTCGCCCGGCTCGATGCGAAACGACACACCGTTCAACGCTGCATGGCCGTTGCCGGGGTAAGCGAAGCTGACGTTGCGGAATTCGATCGCACCTTCGAGACGCGGGCGGTGTAGGAAGGTTCTGCCGGTCGGACGCTCGAGCGGCAAGTTCATCACTTTGTTGAGTGCGCCGAGCGACAGGGTCGACTGATGAATCTTCACCAGCAGCGCGGCGATCTGCGATAGCGGCGACATCGCCCGCGACGCCAACAGCGACGCCGCAACCAGCGCGCCGACGGTCAACTGGCCAAGCGCGATTTCGTACACGCCGACCACCACGACCAGTACGCTGACGACGTTCTGAACAAGGACGGCTGCATTGACCCCGATCGTCGACAGGAAGCGCGCCTTCATCGCAGTACGCGCCGTAGCGCCGACGAAGCGCTCCCACAGGCGCTGCGCGCGGCCTTCGGCGCCGGTGATTTTGACGGTATCGAGCCCTTCGAGCGATTCGACCAGAATGGCGTGCTTCTGAAAGCCTTCGCGCATGGTGTCGTGGATCACGCTGTGCAGTGACGCCTGCAACAGGAAGCCGATTCCGAGCAGCACCGGCACGGCCAGCAGCGGCACCAGCGCCACCATCGGCCCGGCGACCAGCGCAATGATCAGGATGAACAGCGCGGCGAATGGCAGGTCGGCGATTGCCATCAGCGTCGACGACGTCACCAACTCGCGCAGGGTTTCGAACTCGCGCAAATTCGCGGCCAAGGCGCCGACTGAAGCCGGCCGCGCGTCGTAGCGCATACCGAGGACATGGGCGAAGATACGGCTAGCCAGCGCGACATCGGCGTTCTTGCCGGCACTGTCGACGAAGTAGCTGCGGGCCGTGCGCAGAATGAAATCGAAGCCGAACACGACCAATACGCCACTCGCCAGCACCCACAGCGTCGCAACGGCATTATTCGGAATAACGCGGTCGTAGACGTTCATCACGAACAGTGGGCTGGCGATCGTCAGCAGGTTTATGACGATCGAAGCCACTGCGGCGTGGGCATAGACGCGCCAAAACTGCTTGAGCGTGCCCCAGAACCATGAATCTCGCTTTGGCGGTGCGACGTCCTCCGTGCGCGCGTCAAAGCGGTATTCGGCACGCGCGAACAGCACGTAACCGGCGTAAAGATCCTCGATCTCGTGCAGTGCTAGCCGAAGCGGTTCGCCCGCCGTACCCGGCAGAACGATGGTTGCCTCGTCGCCCGTGAGCCCTGCGAGCACACAGCCACCGCCGCCCTGCAACATCAGCACGCACGGCAGATTGGCGGGCGCGATTTCGCGCAGAGCGCGGCGGCGCCACGCGGCGGTGATGCCGACCCGCTGCGCTGCGCGCACGAGCATTTCGGGCGCCAGGCGCTGATCGAGCACCGGCAAGCCGGCCCGCAGCGCTTCCGCCGAAATCGGACGCTCGAGCAAGCCAGCTAAAATCGATAGCGATTGCAGCAGCGGGTCGTGCGGCGCCACCGGTGGTGTCACCGGACGCCGAGTTTTGCGCCGCGCAGAACCGACCTCGCCGACGTTAATGGTCATTTGGTGAACGCCTCGTCATGCGCCACTGCGGACGGGGGCTGCGGCTGCATCGTTCAGGTGCCCTCGGGACGGATCGGACGCGGTGTCGGCGTGGACGGATCCGCCTGCGGCGGCGGCGGCACGTTGAGCGCCTGCAGCAGGTTCCCCTGGATGGCGAGGATCTTGTATGCCTGGAACACCGCCTGGCTCTGGGCGTTCTCGGCATTGATCTGCGCCTGGAAGTAGTCGTTCTGCGCGTCGAGCAAGTCGAGCAAACTGCGCTGGCTTAATTGATATTGCTCGCCATAGGCGGTGCGCACTTCACTGTCATGCTGTGCGGCGCTGGTAAGCAGCGGTACCCGATGTTGCGCGGCCTCATAGGCGGCCCACGCCTGGCGTAGATCCTGCTCGGACTTGCGCAGCGCCTCGAGTCGGTCCGTACGCGCCTGTTCGACCTGCGCATACGCTGCCTCGCGATTGTGGATGTCAGCGCCGCCGGAATAAAGATTCCATGTCAGCACGACGAGGGCGCGCGCTTCGTTGTCGCGGCCCGGCACTCCGCCGACATTGTGATTGTGGTCGCCGCCAACCTCGAGATTGATCTTGGGATCGAAACGCGAATCCGCGAGTTCGACTGCTGCCTTCGCGGAATCGATGTCGGCTTCACGCGCCTTCACCACCGGATTGGTGTTGCGCATGACGCGAATGCTGGCGTCGACATCGGTCGGCAGCAATCCAACCGGTACCACTGGCGATTCCAGGGTGCCCGGTGCTTGGCCGACGATCGTCAGATAGCGTGCTTCGGCATCGGCGAGTTCACCACGGACCTGATCGCGTTCGGCCTGCGCCGCTTCATAGCGCGCCAGCGCCTGGTTCAGGCTCGCCACGCTGCCGGCGCCGCCGGCGCTCCGCGTCTGCACGCGCTGCACGATTTCGGCATGCGCCTGCACGTTCTTGTCGGCCAAGGCGAGGATGCTGCGCAGCCGCACGACATCGAGGTGCGCCTCGACCGCGTCGAGGCCGGTATACTGCGCGTTCTCGGCGACCCGATAGGCAGCCGACCGCGCGCGACCGAGCTGATGATCGACCTCGGCGGTCGTCGCGCCGCCATCGTAAAGCTTCTGGGTTAGGACCGCCGACAGTTCCTGGCGGATGTGCTGGCCGTTGCTGCCCTGAGGCGTGAAGATGTTCTCGGTGTATTCGGGGCCGAGCGAACTCCGCATGTCGACTTGCGGCAGATAGAGGCTGCGGGCGCGGCGCAACTCGGAATCAACTTCGGCGCGATTGTGCTCTTGCGACAGAATCTTCGGGTTAGTCTGAACCGTCATACGGACGGAGTCGCTCAGACTTTGCGCCTGGGCGCCGCCAGCCACCAAAATCGCGACCAGTGCCACACCGGCACTCAACGCCCAACGCCGCTTACCCATCGCAGTCCCCAACACCATCGTCCCTGATCGTCTTTCTTTCCGTTCGTTCGGCCTTTTGGTGGCCGTGCCGTTGTTAACCAGTCTTAATTGCGATGTTAAAATATTCGACGGTGCTGTATAAAGTAATTACAAGTCTTCGTTAACAATATACAGAGTTATGATCGGAATATATTCTATAAAACTTATGACGTCTACCCAATATATGCTTAATTAGCGCGTTTTTATTCGTCATAATGGCCAGTTTTATTAATCAAGATTAAGGTGCGTCGACGCGGACCGCGGAAATCCGCGCCAGCCAAAAAAAATTGGGCCGCGGTGCCGCGGCCCAAGTTTAGGGAGGAGACGCCAACAAACGGCGTCCTCTACGTTATATATGCATGGAAACACGCCAGAACAACGCGTCAGCCACCGCGGCTACAACAACGCCGCATGAATACGCAAAAATGGATCTGTCGACCTTTCTGAGCTCCGGAACGGTGTGTGCGCCGCGCATGCGGCCGCTGGCCACGATTGCCGGATCGGTTGCCGCCGCGGCCGTACGGAGCGGTGCGGCACAATGGCTTGCCGGTTCGGCACGCGCGTTCGCCGCTGTCGAGCTGCTGTCGCGGACAAACGATGGCGTCATCTCGACCGTAACCCCGCTTCCGGCCCTCTATCACGCGGTGAAAGGCGAACCGGCGCTCCGCACGACGATCGAAAACGCGCTGCACCGGCTGACGGAGCCGCGGCCGCGGTGGGCGGGATTTACCCTGGATCGACCGCTGGTCATGGGCATCCTCAACGTGACCCCCGATAGCTTCTCCGACGGTGGCCGTTTCGCCGATCCCGCGCGCGCCATTGTCCACGGCCGCGCCCTGATCGACGCCGGTGCCGACATCGTCGATATCGGCGGTGAATCCACCCGTCCAGGTGCGACACCGGTTACACCCGACGACGAGTTCGCCCGCATTGGACCGGTGATCAGGGCACTTGCCGCTGCGGACGCGACGATCTCAGTCGATACGCGGCATGCCACTGTCATGGCGCGCGCGCTCGAGGCTGGAGCACGCATTATCAACGACGTCGCAGCACTATCGCAGCCGGGCGCCATGGCGTTGGCGGCGAAAACGCACGCACCGGTCGTGCTCATGCACATGCAAGGCGAACCGGCAACGATGCAGCAGGCGCCGCGATACGATCTCGCGTCGCTCGACGTCGCCGAATTTCTCGAAGCGCGGATTGCCGCTTGCCTCGACGTCGGCATCGCGCGCGACGCCATCGTCGTCGATCCCGGCATCGGCTTCGGCAAAACCAAGGCGCACAATCTCGAAATTCTCGCGCGCATCGGACTGCTGCACAGTCTCGGCACTGGCGTCCTGGTTGGCGCCTCGCGCAAGTCGTTCCTGGGCGGCCCAACAGAAACACGGCTCGCCGGATCACTGGCCGTAGCGGTCCATGCCGTTCAACAAGGTGTGCAGATCGTGCGCGTCCATGACGTCGTCGAAACGCGCGCCGCGATCGCCTTGACCGAGGCGCTGGTGGCCGCGCCGTGAGCTAATTGCCGCGGCGCCGCTCGAGCGTTACGCCGACACTTTCGGCATTCGAATAGACGTCGAGCTTCTCAACGGTGACAGAAGCACCCAGCACACGGCTATTTGCCAGGCACAGTCGCGCCACCGCATCGGCGAAGGTCTCGACTAGGTTGATATGCTGCGCCCCTGCCAGCTCGCGGATGCCGGCGACGACGCGCTCATAGTCGAGCGCATCGACCAGATCGTCGTGCCGCGGCGGATCACCGGCCATGTCGAGCTCGACGCTGACGCGCAGGCGCGGCGGCCGGACTTTCTCGTGCGGATGCACGCCGATTTTCGCCGCCAGCACCAGGTTGCGGACGAAGAGTTTGTATCGCGCAGTTTCGGCCATCGGCTTGGCCGCCGGCGCGTTCGGCATCAACCTATTGTCCATCGGCAATCCTTCATGTGCCGCGTCTTGGCGGGCGGTACTGTAACGTCGGAACGGCGGCTTAGACAATCGCGGCGGCCGTGGTGTAATTGGACAACGCAACGGGCTATTGGCTTAAGTTGGCGCCGCCTCGTCGAGGTAAACCCGCACAGCCTCACGCAGCCCGTCGACGATGGGAAATGCCGGGTCGCGCTCGCGCGGATATTCGAAGACGTGACCGGCGAGAACGGTATCCACGACGGCGCCGTCATTCGACAGTGGCAGGCTCACGCGCCGCGTTCGCATAGGCACGCTCTGTCCGTCGCGCGTAAAGAAGTTCTCGGAGTACATTGGGCGACCGCTTGCCACCATCTCGGTATAGATCGCGACGACATAGTCGAGGTAACCCGCTGTCGCCGGTAGCACATCCTCGATGAAATGTCCGGTTGGTTCGACGCCGCCTGCGCGCCAAAACACGCCGCCGGCGCGGCGATAGCGGAACCTGATCGTGGCACCTTCGCGCAAGACTTCCAGGATCATGACATGCGGCCAGATCGCAGCAGGAATTGCGACCGGATCGATGTCGGCGCGTCGTGGCATGGCGCGTGTGCCGCGCCGCTCAAGCCAATAGTGATAGAGCGTCTCGAGGCGCGTGTCGGCAATCACGTTGCCACGCGCGACGCCAGTCGGTAACTGGCGTAGCGTGCGATCTAGCGTGTTGGCGGACGCATTATCCACGCTCATCGCGGTCGACCTCTTTTGGGGCGAGCGATTATCCGCCCAATGTGCCCTAGACTGCAATTTCGGCGTTTACTACAGACGGCCAAGCTCGTCGAAAGCCGACCAACATTTTCGCGGGTTTACGGGATCCACAGCGTTAATATTCGGTTTACGTAGTGCGCTCACGCGGACCAATCCGGAGCTGGACGGCGTATTTTCTTAGTTCGTGGAGGCGCGCCGCGACCGAACGCGTACCTCGTTCCTAGCCTTGCAACTCGCGTCGGACGATCGCGGCACCGTCGGCCAACGCCTTGAGCTTGCCGAAGGCGGTTTCGCGCGGAATGTATTTCATGCCGCAATCAGGTGCGGCGACGATCCGCTCCGGAGGCACGACCGCGAACGCACGCCGGATCCGCGCTGCGACAGTCGCCGGCGTCTCGACGTTGGGATCATTGAGGTCGATGACGCCAAGGATGATCCGTTTGCTGCCCAGCGACTTGAGCACCGCGAGATCAAGATTGGATTGTGCGGTTTCGATCGACACCTGCTGCGCGATGCACTCGGCTAGCTCGGGCAGGAATGAGTAGCCCGACGGACGGGTGTGCACGACGTGGGCATATCCGAAGCAAAGGTGCACGGCCGTCGATCCGGGTACTCCCGCAAGCGCTCGATTGATCGCTTTGACGCCGTATTTCTTTGCCTTCTCCGGACGCGCCTGAAGATAGGGCTCATCGAGCTGAATGACGTCCGCGCCGGCAGCTTTCAGATCCTTGGCTTCCTCGTTGACCGCGGCTGCGTAGGCCATGACGAGCTCTTCTTCGTCCTTGTAAAAATCGTTCTGCGCCTGCTGGGCCATTGTGAACGGCCCAGGCAGCGTAATCTTGATCTTGCGGTTGGTATTGGCGCGCAGGAACTGCACGTCGCGCACCTCGACCGGCCGCAGCCGCTTGATCGGCCCGGCCACGCGCGGCACAGGATTAGGGTGGCCGGTGCGATCGAGCGCCGCGCCAGGCTTTTCGATGTCGATGCCGGACAACGCTGTCGCCAGCCGATTGGAATAGCTTTCGCGGCGCATTTCGCCGTCACTGATAATGTCGATGCCCGCCCGCTCCATCTCGCGGATGGCAATCAAGGTCGCGTCGTCCTGCGCCTCTTCGAGAAACGGCGCGGCGACCCGCCATATTTCGCGCGCCCGCACGCGAGGCGGCAGGCGGCTCCGCAGGTTGTCGCGATCGATCAGCCAGTCCGGCTGCGGATAACTTCCAACGACGGTTGTCGGTAGCAGCTCGCCCATTGCGTCCTCCCCTGCCTTATTGATTGTTGGATCGGCCGCAGACGGCGATCGGCCTTGGATGGCATGGTCTTGGTTACAATCCTTTCATCATGGCGGGAAAGTGGCGGAGGGGATGGGATTCGAACCCACGATACGGCTTTAGACCGTATAACGGTTTAGCAAACCGCCGCCTTCAGCCACTCGGCCACCCCTCCGCAAGAGTGGTGTCATTCACGGCGTATGCGCCCGCCGTTCTAAAGGCCGCGCCGAGGGGTGTCAAACGGCGCCTCCCCTGCATGGTTTATGTAAATTAACCTAAGTAATAGCCGCGATTTTCACAGAATTCGATTCACCGCATTTTAACGAATAAAGCCCGATCATCGAGACGTGTTCTAGGAGGTCGGTCATTCGACTTCCGAAAAATGTGGAGGGGAAAATGGGACTGTCGAAACGCTCAATCGCAATGCTGCTCGATCTCGTCGAGATCAAGCTCAGCTACATGGACATCTCCGACCGCGAAGACGCCCGCGACATGCAGGTACTCGAGCGGGCGAAGGAAGAGTTGTCGTGCCTGGACCGCAGTGTCGACAACGTCGCGTCGTTCGCACGTGCGCTCCGTCGTCCGGGACGTCCTCCCCGCGCCGCTCTCGCCTGAAGCCTTCCGGCTTCGTCACCCTTCTCGCAGGCGCCAGCGCCGTCGCCGGCTGGCGCCGGTTCGGCGCCAGCCCCAATTGTCCACAAGATGCGCGGCTTTTGATACGCTTTCCGCTATGATGGCTTCGCGAGAATAGCGCCGCGCAGAATCAGCATATGCCGCCGACTCAATCAGCGCAGACTGGCGTCATCCATCCGGTGATTCTCTCCGGCGGATCTGGCACGCGGCTTTGGCCGCTGTCGCGCGCTCTTTATCCCAAACAGCTCCTTCCCCTCGTCTCTGATCACTCGCTGCTGCAGGACGCGGCGATCCGTGTCTCCGACCGCAAGCGGTTTGCGGCGCCGCTGATCGTGTCCAACGACGAGCACCGTTTTATCGTCGCCGAGCAGCTACGAGTCGCCGGTACCGAACCCAGCGCAATTCTACTCGAACCGATGGGCCGCAATACGGCGCCGGCCGTCGCGGTAGCGGCGTTGACGCTGACGGCAAAAGCGCCTGAGGCACTGCTTCTGGTGATGCCTTCCGATCACGTCATCGCTGATCGGGAAGCTTTCCTCGCGGCAATCGAACGCGCCGCATCGGCGGCGCGTCTCGGCCGGCTGGTCACTTTCGGGATCAAGGCGACCAAACCGGAAACCGGCTACGGCTACATCAAGCGCGGCGCAACGCTCGACGGTATCGCTGGCGCGTTCGAAGTCGCGGGCTTTGTCGAAAAGCCCGACGTCAAGCGCGCCAAGTCCTATGTCGCATCCGGCGATTATTCGTGGAACAGCGGCATCTTCCTACTACCGGCGGCGCTTTATCTGCGCGAGCTCGAACGGCTGAAGCCAGCGCTGCTGAACAACTGCCGCGCCGCTGTCGCCAAGGCGAAACGCGACCTCGATTTCATCCGGCTCGACAAGGACGAATTCGCCAAGGCCGAGAATGTCTCCATCGACTATGCGGTGATGGAGCACACACCCCTTGCCGCGGTAGTGCCAACCGAGATGGGCTGGAGCGATGTCGGCACCTGGGACGCATTGTGGCAGATCGGCCACAAGGACAACGCCGGCAACCTCGCCACCGGCGACGTGGTAATCGAGGATTCCCGCAACAATCTGCTGCGCGCCGACAGCGGCCTGCTTGCCGTGCTCGGCGTTGAGGACCTAGTCGTCGTCGTGACCTCGGACGTTGTCATGGTGGCGAAACGCGACCGCGCCCAGGACATCAAGCAATTGGTCGCCAAGCTCGAGCACGTAGGGCGCGCCGAGCTAAAAGCGCATCCGCTCGTGCATCGTCCGTGGGGCACCTACCACTCGATCCATGCCGGCGAGCGAGTCCAGGTTAAGCACATCATGGTGAAGCCGGGCGGCAAGCTGAGTCTGCAGAAACACCACCATCGCGCCGAGCATTGGGTCGTCGTCACCGGCACCGCCAAGGTAACGCGCGATAACGACGAGACGGTCCTATACGAGGATCAATCGACCTACATCCCAATGGGCACCGTCCACCGGCTCGAGAATCCGGGTAAGATTCCACTGCACCTGATCGAGGTGCAATCCGGCAGCTATCTCGGCGAGGACGACATCGTACGCATCGAAGACACGTACGGCCGCATCGAGAAGAACTAGTGCCTAGCCGGCGAGTTTCTTCTTCAGCAACTCGTTGACCAGCGCCGGATTGGCTTTGCCCTGGGTCGCCTTCATTACCTGGCCGACAAAGTAGGCGAGCAATTTTTCCTTGCCGGCACGATAGTCGGTGATCTTGTCGGGCTCTTTCGCCAGAATCGCATCGATCGCTTTTTCGATCGCGCCGGTATCGGTCACCTGCTTGAGGCCTTTTTCCGAAACGATTGTGCGCGCGGACTTGCCGCCAGCGATCATCTCGGCGAAGACATCCTTGGCGAGCCGGCCCGACAACGTGCCGTCGGCAATGAGGTCGATTAGCTCGCCGAGACCCCGCGCGCTGACCGGCGATTGTGCAATTGTCTTGCCGAGTTTGTTGAGGGCGCCGAAGAGTTCGACCGTCACCCAGTTCGACACCAGCTTAGGATCGCGGCCCTTCGCCACGTCTTCGAAGAACGCCGCATCTTCACGTTCGCCGACGAGCAGACCAGCGTCGTAAGCCGAAAGCTTGTAGTCGCGCATGAACCGCGCCTTTTTGACATCCGGCAATTCGGGTAGTTCGGCCTTGAGCTCCGCCAGCCACGTTGGGTCGAGCGTCACCGGCAGCAAATCGGGATCGGGAAAATAGCGGTAGTCGTGCGACTCTTCCTTGGAGCGCATCGACCGCGTCACGCCCTTGCCGCTGTCGAACAGCCTAGTCTCCTGCGCGATGTTTCCACCTTCTTCAATCATCTCGATCTGGCGGCGCGCTTCGTACTCGATCGCCTGCATGACGAACCGGATGGAGTTCACGTTCTTTATCTCGCACCGCGTGCCGAGCGCGCCGCCGGGCTTGCGCACCGAGACGTTGCAATCGCAACGCATATTGCCTTCTTCCATGTTGGCGTCGCAGGTGCCGAGATAACGCAGAATCGCGCGCAGCTTGCGCAGATAGGCACCCGCCTCCTCGGCGCTGCGCAGATCGGGTTCGGAGACGATTTCCATCAGCGCCACGCCGGCGCGGTTGAGATCGACATAGGTCTTGGACGGATGCTGATCGTGCAGGCTCTTGCCGGCATCCTGCTCGAGATGGAGCCGCGTGATGCCGACCTCGCGCGCTGTGCCATCCGGCATGTCGAGCACGAGTTTACCCTTGCCGACGATCGGTCGCGAGAATTGTGATATCTGATAGCCGGCCGGCAGATCGGGATAGAAATAGTTCTTCCGGTCGAACACCGATTGCAGATTGATCTGCGCGTCGAGGCCCAGGCCGGTCTTCACCGCCTGCTCGACGCAGAATCGATTGAGCACCGGCAACATGCCGGGAAACGCGGCGTCGACGGTCGAGACCTGGGTGTTCGGCTCGGCGCCGAAATCGGTCGCCGCACCGGAAAACAGCTTCGCCTTCGAGATGACCTGGGCGTGGACTTCGAGGCCGATCACGACCTCCCAGTCACCGGTACGACCCTTGATCAAATTGCTCATGCCGCGCCCGCCACAAACGCCGGCACCGCCTCGAACCTGGCGGCATCTTCGAGCACCGCGGCGACACGCAGCACGGTCTCTTCGTCGAAGGCCTTGCCGATCACCTGCAATCCCAGCGGCAGTCCATCGGCCGACAGTCCGGCAGGAACCGAGATGCCGGGCAAGCCAGCCAGATTGACCGGTACCGTGAAGACGTCGTTCAGATACATGGCGATCGGATCGTCCACCTTTTCGCCGATGGCGAACGCGGCCGACGGCGCGGTCGGCGTCAGCATGGCATCGCAGCTTTTGAACGCCTCGCCGAAGTCATGCGTGATCAGTGCTCGCACCTTCTGCGCTTTGAGATAATAGGCGTCGTAGTAACCTGCCGACAGCACGTAGGTGCCGATCAGCACGCGGCGGCGGACTTCGGCACCGAAACCCTGGCCGCGTGTGTTCTCGTAAAGCGCCTCAATCGTTTCGCCGGGCACGCGCAGGCCGAAGCGCACGCCGTCATAGCGTGCCAGATTCGACGAAGCCTCGGCTGGCGCAATGATGTAATAGGTCGCGAGCGCGTATTGCGTCATTTTCAGGCTTATGTCGACGGTAGTTGCGCCTGCCGCCTTGATCCATTCGATGCCGCGCTGCCATAGCGCCTCGATCTCATTCGGCATGCCATCGAGCCGATATTCCTTGGGAATGCCGATGCGAAGTCCTTTGATCGACTGTCCGACCGCGGCTTCGAAATTCGGCACCGGCAGCGGCGCCGATGTCGCGTCCTTGGGATCGTGGCCGGCCATCGCCTGCAGCATAATCGCGGCGTCGCGAACGTCCCGCGTCATTGGACCTGCCTGGTCAAGCGATGAGGCGAAGGCAACGATGCCCCAGCGCGAGCAACGGCCGTAGGTCGGTTTCATCCCAACAATGCCGCAGAAGCTCGCCGGCTGACGGATCGAGCCGCCGGTATCGGTGCCAGTCGCCGCAAGCGCCGCACGCGCCGCCACCGCCGCCGCTGAGCCGCCCGACGAGCCACCGGGCACGAGCGGCCGATTGTCGCCGCGGCGGCGCCACGGATTCTCGGTGGGACCGCGCGCGCTGGTAATCGTCGCCGAACCCATGGCGAATTCGTCGAGATTGACCTTGCCGAGCATCAGCGCGCCGTTGCGCCAGAGGTTGGCGGTCACCGTTGATTCGTAAGGCGGCACGAAGCCGGTGAGGATTTTGGATGCGGCCGTGGTCTCGACACCTTCGGTGCAGAATAGGTCTTTCACCGCAATTGGCACGCCGTCGAGCGGCAGCCCCTCGCCTTTCTGCAACCGGGCATCGGATTGTTTCGCGGCCGCAAGCGCGCGATCCGGCGTTTCAACGAGATATGCCTTAAGCGGCCGCGCCGCTTCCATCGCATTGATATAGGCTTCGGCCAGCTCGCACGCCGTGGTCGCCTTGCGCCGCAGCTGATCGCGCGCCTGGCCGATCGTCAATCCCGTCAAATTCACTCGACCACCTTCGGCACGACGAAAAAGCCGTCGGTCGTTTCGGGCGCATTGGCAAGAATCTTGTCGCGGATGCCACCGTCGGTGACCTTGTCCTCGCGCAGCGCCGGCCGCGCATGCGTTACCGCAGCCATCGGCTCAACGCCGGTGACGTCGACGGCATCGAGCTGCTCGACCCAGGTGAGGATCTTCGACAGCTCGCCGGCCAGCCCAGCGAGTTCGGCCTCAGGCACCTTGATACGCGCCAGCGCGGCAATCCGCGCGACGGTGGCCTTGTCCAGCGGCATGGAGTAGATGTCTCCTCGGCTTCGCGAAAGCCGGTACTACCACCCGACATGCCGATCTGCAACCCGACCGACTTCAATACGCTGCTCAAGCCGGACGCACGGCTACTCGGACTTGATGTCGGCACGAAGACCATCGGCCTCGCCCTGAGCGACACGCGCCGAATCATTGCCTCGCCACTCGATACCATCCGCCGTACGCGCTTTCGCGATGATGCCAGGCGCATCGTCCACGAAGTCGAAAAGCATGGCGTCGGCGGCATCGTCGTCGGCCTGCCGTTGGGCCTCGACGGCAAGCCGACGCCCCGGGTTCAGGGTGTCCGGCAATTCGCCCGCAATCTGCTTGCCGTCATCGAGCTGCCGCTGGCCTTTTGGGACGAGCGGTTGTCGACCGCGGCGGTCGAACGCGGGATGATCGAAGCCGACCTATCGCGTCAGCGGCGCAGCGCCATCATCGACCGCGCGGCCGCTGCCTATATCCTCCAGGGCCTGCTCGACCGCATCGCGCACGATTGACCGCCACATTGGGGCGCCTGCGACCGATTGCTCCTTCCATGTGCAATGGTCGCAATTGCACATTGTGACGCCATCGACGATGCGCGAAAATTGAGCAGATAAAACCGGGGGGTCCGACCTTCGGCAGAAACTGGGGGGATTATGCGCCACAGCATCATTGCGGCCTTTCGCCGCCTTGCTCTTCTGTTGCCGGCAGGGCCGGTAATCTTGCTGGCCGTTTCCGTGCCGGCCCGGGCCGCCGACGCCGGTGCCATCGACGGCGGCAATACCGCATGGGTCCTGGTCGCATCGGCGCTGGTTCTGTTCATGACACTGCCCGGCTTGGGCTTGTTCTATGGCGGCCTGGTGCGCGCGCGAAATCTGCTGTCTGTGCTCATGCATTGTTTCGTGATTTGCAGCATCGTTTCGGTGATCTGGTTGCTCTATGGCTACAGCCTGGCTTTCGCCGACGGCAATGCCCTGCTCGGCGGCATCAGCAAGTGCTTTCTCGCCGGTGTTGCCCAAGGCATTCATCAGCCGCACATTCCCGAATACGTCTTCGCGTTGTTCCAGATGACCTTCGCCGTGATCACGCCGGCGCTCATCATCGGCGCCTTCCCCGAACGCGTGCGCTTTAGTTTTGTTATCGGCTTTACCGTCCTTTGGGTGACGGTCGTCTATCTGCCGGTGGCGCATTGGGTCTGGGGCGGCGGCTGGTTGGCACAACAGGGCGTGATCGATTTCGCCGGCGGCATCGTCGTCCATACCACCGCCGGCATCTCAGCGCTCGTCGCCGCCATCACGGTCGGCGCGCGGCGCGGGTTTCCACACAACCTGATTCCGCCACACAGCCCCGGGCTGACCATGGCCGGCGGCGGCATGCTGTGGTTCGGATGGTTCGGCTTCAACGGCGGTAGTGCGCTGGCCGCCAACGGCTCCGCCGCCGCTGCGATCCTCGCGACGCAGTTCGCCGCCGCCGCGGCATCGCTGACATGGATGGGCATCGAGTGGCGGCGCGCCGGCAAACCCACCTCGATCGGGCTGGTCACCGGCGCAGTCGCTGGCCTCGCGACCATCACGCCGGCGTCAGGCTTTGTCGGACAGGGCGGGGCATTGATTATCGGCGTCGTGGCCGGAACGGTCTGCTTTCACGTCACCGGTTTCGTCAAGCAGCGGCTGCGGATCGACGACTCGCTTGACGTCTTCGCCGTGCACGGCGTCGGCGGCATGGTCGGCGCGCTCCTCGTCGCGGTGCTGGCCGCGACGGCACTCGGCGGCGTCGGTTACGGATCGGGAATGACGATGGGCCGGCAGCTCATCGCGCAAGTGATTGGCGTGGCCACCGCAGCTGCATGGTCTGCGATCGCAACCTTCCTCATTGTCAAAGTATTGGCGGCAGTCACTGGGTTGCGCGTCAGCGCCGAAGCCGAAAGCGACGGGCTCGATCTCGCCAGCCACGGTGAGCGCGCGTACGAACATGGCTAGGACAGCCAGTCGGCAGGCAGCGCTGCGCAAGCATCGCAGCTTCGGCCACGGTCCGGCTTGCCGCGCCGGTCTTCAACACCTATAGTCCCGGCTTTGATGGACTCCGGCGCGGCCAACGACCCCTTCCCTCATCGCCATCTTCTGGGAATCGAGGGACTTTCCCGCCGCGAAATCATTTATCTCCTCGACCGTGCCGATGGATACGCCGACCAGCCGCGCGGCGCAGCGCCGTTGGCAGTGCTGCGCGGCCGCACGGTGATCAATCTGTTCTTCGAGAATTCGACGCGCACACGAACATCGTTCGAGCTTGCGGCAAAGCGGCTGGGCGCCGACGTGATCAACATGCAGGCGCAAACCAGCTCGATCAAGAAGGGCGAGACTCTGATCGACACAGCGATGACGTTGAACGCGATGCGACCCGACGCGCTCGTCGTCCGTCATCCGGAATCTGGCGCGGTGCAGCTGCTGTCCGAAAAAGTCGATTGCGCCGTGATCAACGCCGGCGACGGTAGCCACGAGCATCCGACCCAGGCGTTGCTCGACGCGCTGACCATTCGGCGCCGCAAAGGCCGTCTCGAAGGCTTGGTGGTCGCGATTTGCGGCGACATCTCGCACAGCCGGGTCGCGCGCTCGAACATTTACTTGCTCAACGCGATGGGCGCGCATGTGCGCGTGGTGGCGCCACGGACGCTGATCCCGGCGGCGATGGATCGTTTTGGCGTCGAGGTGTTCTACGACATGAAGCGAGGCCTCGCCGACGTCGACATCGTAATGATGCTTCGCCTCCAGACCGAACGCATGCACGGCAGTTTTGTGCCGTCGATCCGCGAGTATTTCCATTTTTTCGGCCTCGATTACGCCAAGCTCGCGGTTGCCAAGGATGATGCTTTGATCATGCATCCGGGTCCGATGAACCGCGGCGTCGAGATTGACACCGAGGTCGCCGACGACATCGACCGTAGCGTCATCCGCCAGCAGGTCGAGATGGGAGTCGCCGTCCGAATGGCCTGCCTCGAGGCCTTGAACCGCGAAGCGCGTACGCCGGCACCATGAGCAACCGCATCCTTTTCACGAACGCCCGCCTGCTCGATCCGGCGAGCGGACTCGATCGTGCCGGTGATCTGCTGGCCGAAAATGGCGTGATCGCCGCACTCGGCCCTAATCTGGCGCGCGACGGGCTGGGTGAAGACGTACACGTCGTCGACTGCGCTGGCAGCTGCCTGGCGCCCGGCTTGACCGACATGCGCGTGCAGTTGCGCGAACCGGGTGACGAGCACCAGGAAACCTTAGCGACTGGCGCCGAGTCCGCCATCGCCGGTGGGATCACCACGATGGCGATGCTGCCGAACACCGTGCCGACGATCGACGACCATGCGCTGGTCGAATTCGTCGGCCGCCGCTCGCGCGAAATCGGCCGCACCGCCATCCGCACTTACGCCGCGGCAACGAAGGGCTTGCGTGGCCATGAGTTGACCGAATATGGGCTTCTCGCCGACGCCGGCGCTGTCGCCTTCACCGACGGTTTGCACGCGATCGCCGACGCCGTGGTGATGCGCCGCGCCCTGTCTTACGCGAGCACCTTCGACCTGCTGATCGTTCAGCATCCTGAAGAGCCGAGCCTCAGTGCCGGCGGCGTGATGAACGCCGGCGAGATAGCGACGCGGCTCGGCCTGGTCGGCATCACGCCGGCAGCCGAGACCATCATGGTGGAGCGTGATCTCCGGCTCGTCGAGATCACCGGCGGCCGCTATCACGCGGCGCACGTCTCCACGGCCGGCGCGGTCGATGCCATCCGCCGTGCGAAAGCGCGCGGCCTCGACGTAACCTGCGATACGGCGCCGCATTATTTCGCGCTTAACGAGACCGCAGTCGGCGAATATCGCACCTTCGCCAAGGTATCGCCGCCGTTACGCGGTGAAGAAGATCGCCGCGCCGTGATTGACGGCCTTAAGGACGGCACGATTGACGCCATCGCCAGCGATCATTCGCCGCAAGATCAGGAATCGAAGCGCTTGCCGTTTGCGTCGGCCGAGCCCGGCATCGTCGGTCTCGAGACTTTATTGCCGTTGTCGCTCGAGCTTTATCACAACGGCAGTCTGGGGCTGCTACAGGTGATCCGCGCGCTGTCGCAGCGGCCGGCGGAGATCCTCCGTCTGCCTGGCGGCCGCCTCAAGCCCGGCGCGCCGGCCGATCTTGTAAACTTCGATCTCGATCGGCCGTGGCGCATTGACGTGGCTACGCTGCGTTCGAAGTGCAAGAACGCGCCGTATGACGGACGTCCGGTGCAAGGCAAAGTGAAGCGGACCGTCATCGGCGGCCGCACGGTTTTCGGCCTCGAGCCTTGAGCCCGCGCGGAACGTCGGCATGCCGTCACCGTCCGCAGCGCTAAGCCTATCCTGGCCGCTTTTGGTTTGCGCGGCGCTCGCCTACCTGATCGGCTCGATCCCGTTCGGTTTGATTTTGACGCACCTCGCGGGACTGGGCGACGTGCGCGAGATCGGCTCCGGCAATATCGGCGCCACCAATGTGTTACGCACCGGCCGTAAAGGCCTAGCAGTGGCAACGCTGATTCTCGATGCCGGCAAGGGCGCCCTTGCGGTCGCAGTAGCGCATGGCTTCGGCGACGAGTTCGCGGCAATCGCGGCAATCGCCGCTATTCTCGGGCATCTCTTCCCGGTGTGGTTGCGTTTCAAAGGCGGTAAGGGCGTCGCCACCTCAGCCGGCGTACTGCTCGCCTACAATCCGCCGGTCGCACTCGCCACGATCGCGACCTGGCTGTCGATGGCGTTGATCTTCCGCTATTCGTCGCTTGCCGCCCTGACGGCCGCTGTGCTGGCACCGTTATGGGCGTGGCTCTTCGGACCGCACACGGCGTTGCCGTTCGCGATCGTGAGCGTCATTGCGTTGCTCGTGGTGATACGCCATGCCAGCAATATCGGCCGGTTGGCGCGCGGCGCCGAAAGCAAGATCCGACTTGGACGCGAGCGATGAGCAACCGCTCCGCGTTGCCGCCGGCCGAGCGGCTCGCGTGGCTGCGCCTGATCCGCAGCGAAAATGTCGGCCCAGTCACATTCCATCAGCTGATTGCTCGTTTCGGCAGTGCCACTGCGGCACTTGAAGCGCTGCCCGAGATCGCCAACCGCGGCGGACGCGCCAAGCCGCTGACCGTTTGTCCTGCGACTGCAGCCGAGCGTGAAATCGACGCCGTTGCCCGGCTCGGCGCGCGCCTCGTCGCGCGTTGCGAGCCCGATTATCCACCGGCGCTGGCAGCAATCGACGACGCACCACCGTTGCTGACTGTCAAAGGCCGGGCCGAGTTGGCAACGCGGCGTGCTGTCGCTGTGGTCGGCGCGCGCAACGCCTCCGCCAACGGCCGGCGCTTTGCTCGCGAAATTGCCGCTCAGCTCGGCTCAGCCGGATTGCTCGTAGTTTCCGGCCTGGCGCGCGGCATCGACGCAGCCGCGCACGAAGGCTCGCTCGAGGGTGGCACGCTGGCGGTACTCGCCGGCGGAATCGACGCGGTCTATCCCGAAGAGAATCGCCGATTGCACGAAGCGATCGCCGAACGCGGTCTGCTTGTCGCCGAAATGTCTGCTGGCACCGTGCCCCAAGCGCGGCATTTTCCGCGCCGCAATCGCATCATCTCGGGCATTGCGCTCGGCGTTGTTGTGGTCGAAGCGGCGGAGCGCTCGGGCTCGCTGATCACGGCACGTTTCGCGCTCGAACAGGGCCGCGAGGTGTTCGCGGTCCCTGGATCTCCACTCGACCCACGCTGCAAGGGCACCAACCGCTTAATTCGCGACGGCGCGACCCTGGTCGAGGCCGCCGACGACATCCTGCGCGAGATCAGCCCGCATCTCGGCGCACCGCTCGCCGAGCGTCAACGCGCCGCGCGTGTGCCCTCCCCAACGGCCGAAATCGGCCCAAAAGACCTGGCTGACGCGCGCGAAATCGTGCTCGGTTTATTGTCGCCGACACCCTTGCCCGTTGACGAATTGCTCCGGCAGTGCCAAATGTCGCCCGCCGTGATCCTCACAATTGTGCTCGAACTTGAGCTTGCAGGCCGAGTCGCGCGCCAGCCGGGGAACGCGTTAACGTTGATTTAACTATAAATCACGCTATTTCACGGGCCTCGAACCCCACCCCGCGGCGGGACCATGAACGTCGTCATCGTTGAATCGCCTGCAAAGGCGAAGACCATCAACAAGTACCTCGGCAAGGGCTACAAAGTCCTGGCGAGCTACGGACACGTGCGCGACCTTCCGGCCAAAGATGGCTCGGTGCGTCCCAATGAAGACTTCGCCATGTCGTGGGAAGTCGACCATCGCGCCGACAAGCGGCTGAAGGAAATTGTCACCGCGGTCAAAGGCGCGGATCGGCTGTACCTCGCCACTGACCCTGATCGCGAAGGCGAGGCGATCTCGTGGCACGTGCAGGAGATCCTACGCCAACGCAAGGCGCTGCAGGGCGTCGACGTCAAACGCGTCGTGTTCAACGAAGTCACCAAAACCGCGGTGCAGGAAGCATTCAAGCATCCGCGCGAATTGGACCGCGAATTGATTGACGCGTATATGGCGCGCCGTGCGCTCGATTATCTCGTCGGCTTCACCTTGTCGCCTGTTCTGTGGCGCAAGCTGCCCGGAAGCCGCTCGGCCGGCCGTGTGCAATCGGTCGCGTTGCGCCTGATCTGCGAGCGCGAGGCCGAAATCGAAATCTTCAAGCCGCGCGAGTATTGGTCGATCGAGGTCGATTTCCTGACCCGCGGTGGCGACCGCTTCACTGCACGCTTGACCTATCTCAACGGCAAGAAGCTCGACAAGTTCGACCTTGCCAACGAGCAGCAGGCACGCGAAGCCGCTGAGGCCATACTCAAGAACATTGATTACGCCGTCGCCGCGGTCGAAAAGAAGCAGATCCGGCGCAATCCGCCGCCGCCGTTCACGACCTCGACGTTGCAGCAAGAAGCGTCGCGCAAGCTCGGCCTCGGTGCCTCTCGCACGATGCGTACGGCGCAACGGCTCTACGAAGGTATCGACATTGGCGGCGA
Source organism: Allostellaceae bacterium (assembly GCA_035632055.1). Lineage (GTDB taxonomy): Bacteria > Pseudomonadota > Alphaproteobacteria > ATCC43930 > CGMCC-115725 > REEB95. Next base: position 8,153 of record DASQHO010000016.1, on the reverse strand, counting down.
GACCGTCGGTCTTATTACGTATATGCGAACCGACGGCGTGTCGCTGTCGAATGAGGCGATCTCGGCGGCGCGCGAGATGATCGCGACGCAGTACGGCCCGCAATATCGACCGGACGAACCGCGCATCTATCGGAATGCCGCCAAGAACGCACAGGAAGCGCACGAAGCGATTCGACCGACGGACATGCACCGCCGCCCGGAGATGCTACCCGGCCATCTCGACGCTGACGAACGGCGGCTTTACGAGCTGGTATGGAAGCGCGCAGTCGCGAGTCAAATGTCGTCGGCAACGATTGATCAGGTCGCGGTCGACATTACGCCGCCGGATAATTCAGTCACCTTGCGCGCCACCGGCTCGACCGTAGTGTTCGACGGATTCCTGACGCTCTACACAGAAGATGCCGACGATCCTGAAGGCGATGAAGAGAACCGCCGCTTGCCGGCGCTCAATGAGCGCGACCCGCTGACCCGCGACAAGGTCGATCCGCAGCAGCATTTTACCCAACCGCCGCCGCGCTACACCGAGGCGAGCCTGGTCAAGAAGCTCGAAGAACTCGGCATCGGCCGGCCGTCGACCTATGCCTCGACAATGCAGGTGTTGCAGGACCGCAAGTATGTCCAACTCGACAAGAAGCGGCTGATCCCAGAGGACCGCGGCCGCCTAGTCACCGCATTCCTGATGGAATTCTTCGCGCGCTACGTCGAGTACGACTTCACCGCCGACCTCGAAAACAAGCTCGATGACATTTCCGGCGGCCGCATTGATTGGAAGAAGGTATTGGCGGATTTCTGGACGGATTTCTCGGCCGCGGTCGCAGGGACCAAGGACCTCAATATCACCCAGGTCATCGACACGCTCGATGAGGAACTCGGCCGGCATTTCTTCCCCGAACGTACCGACGGCAGTGATCCGCGACTGTGCCCGGTGTGCAACCAGGGCCGGCTCGGCCTCAAGCTAGGCCGCTTTGGCGCCTTTATCGGCTGTTCGCGTTATCCGGAATGCCGCTACACACGCGCCTTGGGCATCGAGAATGGCGAGAATGGCGCTGCTGCCGAGCCGCGCGAGCTCGGTACCGATCCAAAGACCGGACTGATCGTCGCGCTCAAGAAGGGTCCCTATGGCCCTTACGTCCAGCTCGGCGAGACGCCGCCGAAGCCGCCGCGCGAGAAAGGTAAGCGCGCGAAGAAATCCGACGTGCCGCTGGCCGAAAAGCCCAAGCGCGCGTCGCTGCCCAAGGGCGTGTCGCCTGCCGACATCGATCTCGAGAAGGCGCTCAAGCTGTTGGCGTTGCCGCGCGACGTCGGCCCGCATCCGCAGGACGGCGAAATGATCGTCGCCGGCGTCGGACGCTTCGGCCCCTATATCCGGCACGGCAAGATCTACAAATCACTGACGGCGGACGACGACGTGCTGACGGTCGGACTCAACCGTGCGGTCAGCCTGTTGGCCGAACCGCGCAAGTTCCGCCGCGGCGCACCTGAACCGATCAAGGTCCTGGGTGACCATCCGTCGGCCGGCGGTGCGGTAAAGATCTTCAACGGCAAGTACGGCGCCTATGTCAGCCATGATGGTATCAACGCGACTCTACCTGGCGGAATGGCGCCCGAGGAACTGACGATGGACCGCGCCGTCGAGCTGCTGGCCGAGCGCGCTGCCCGCGCCGGCGATCGTCGTGGCGGACGCAGCCGCAGCCGTGCGACAAAAGCCAAACGTGAAACGAAGACACCAGCAAAGAAAAAACAGGCCGCGACCGCCGCGGAGTGAGCGGCGTCCGCGCAGCGGCGGGCATCGGCCGCGCGGCGTACTGCCCGAAATCGGCATCGTCGAGATAACCGGCCTCGATATCGACGGCGAAATGCAGGGCCGCGCCGTCGGCGTGACGGGTGAAGCGCCCGAAATCGTCGTCATCGCCGAGCGCGGCGCCCCAGCCCTTGGAGTCGGCGAGCGCGCGGTCGCACGCTTCAGTCGGACCGGCCCCAACCTTTACGAAGCGCGGATCCTGCGGGCGGTCGGCGGTGCGCCCGATCGCGTCATCGGGATTTACCGCGTCGGCCACCAAGGGGGGCGAATTGAACCGACCGACCGTAAGCTCCGCACTGAATTCAGCGTCGCCGCCGGCGACGCCAAGGGCGCCGCCGCCGGCGAGATCGTCCTAGCCGAGGTATTGGAGCATCCGCGAATGGGCTTGCCTGCCGCGCGGATCGTCGAACGTATCGGCGACAGCACTAATCCGCGTGCCTTCAGTGTCATCGCGATTCACAGCCACGGGATTCCAGTCCCCTTCTCCAAGGCTGCCCTCGATATCGCCGCCAGCGCCAAGCCGGTCGCCCTTGGCAGCCGAGCCGATCTGCGCGACGTGCCGCTGGTTACCATCGACGGCGCGGACGCGCGCGATTTCGACGACGCGGTCTGGGCCGCGCCGGATCCGGAGCACGATGGCGCCTGGCATGCCGTGGTCGCAATTGCCGACGTCGCGCATTACGTCCGCGCTGGCGACGCGCTCGATGCGGCGGCGCGCGAACGCGGCAATTCGGTCTATTTCCCCGATCGGGTCGTGCCGATGCTGCCCGAAGCGCTGTCGAACGAACTGTGTTCGCTGAAGCCAGGCGTCGATCGCGCCTGTATGGCCGTCGACCTGTGGATCGACGGCGAAGGACGATTGACCCGCCACCGCTTCCGCCGCGGCCTGATGCGCTCGGCGGCACGGCTCACCTACGAGGAAGTGCAGGCGGCCGTGGACGGACGTCGAAACGAAAAGACTGCCACCCTGCTCGATCGCGCCTTGAAGCCGCTTTATGGCGTCTATCGCGCGCTCGAACGCGCCCGCATCGCCCGGGGCACGCTCGATCTCGACCTTCCCGAGCGGCGCATTCTGCTCGACCCGTCCGGCCGCATTGCGCGAATCGAGCCGCGCGATCGCCTCGAAAGCCACAAATTGATCGAAGAACTGATGATTGCTGCCAATGTCGCTGCGGCCGAGGCGTTGGAACGATTGCAGCAGCCGTGCATGTACCGCGTGCACGATTCACCCGACCCGGAAAAGGTGGCGACGCTGGCACGATTCCTGGACGGTATCGGCATCCACGGCCTGGCACTGGCCAGAGGCCAGGTCGTGCGACCGCAACATTTCAACGCCATTCTGCGACGCGCCAAAGGCACACCGTATGAGCGGCTGGTGAACGCCCTGGTGCTGCGTAGCCAAGCCCAGGCCGAATACAGTCCCGATAATCTCGGTCACTTCGGCTTGTCGCTGCGGCGTTACGCGCATTTCACATCGCCGATCCGGCGTTATGCCGACCTGTTGGTCCACCGCGCGCTGATTTCGGGGTACCGCTTCGGCCACGACGGACTGCCGCAACCCACGGAGGACTTCAAGGCCGCCGGCACGCATATTTCGATGACCGAACGGCGCGCGGCCGCCGCCGAGCGCAGCGCCGCCGACCGCTATACCGCGGCCTATCTGGCCGAGCGCGTCGGCGCTGAGTTCAGCGCGCGCATCAACGGCGTTACACGGGCCGGCCTGTTCGTCACCCTGGACGAGACCGGCGCAGACGGCCTGATTCCGATCCGTACGCTGCCGGGTGACTATTACATTCACGACGACGTTCACCACAGCCTCAAGGGCCGCCGTTCCGGACAAATCTACGTGCTCGGCGATCCACTGCGAGTCCGCCTGGCAGAAGCCGACACCGTCACCGGCAGCCTGATATTTGCCGTGACCGAGGACTCGCCGCGGCGCAACCGGGCATCGAAACGGCCACAGTCTTAACCACAATTCGCGCGGCACATACTCCGTTTGGGTTGTATTTGACGTGCGCCCTTAACGCTATATCTGCTTGCAACCCAGGATGCGCGAAGGCAACAATGGTTGCGGTGGGGAAACATTAATTTAAGCCAACCATGATGGCCTCGGGAGAAATTCGCCGAAGCGTCGCTCGAGTGCCAAAAGTCCTCGCCAAAGCAGCGATTTTTTCGGTCCTTGCGCTCTGCGCCTGCGCCGCCCAGCCGGCGGGCAACGCCGTTCGGCCAATTCCACTTGCCAATGGCGACGAGGGAGAGCTGTTCAGCGAGACCTTACAGAGTGTTATCGAATATCACGTCGAGGCAACCCGCGCTGATGCGCTATCACTCGCGAGCCTCGGTGATCTCACCAATTTTGACCCTGAGGTCCGTGTCGGTCGCGACGGTGACGACGTCGTACTTCGCCACGGCAGCCAAGTCTGGCGCGCGCAAGCGCCGGCACCGTTCGACACCGCCGACTGGGGCAAGCTGACCGCGAATTTGGTGCAAGCGGCGCGCGACGCCTCGCCCAAAGTAGCCAAAGTCGCGCCCGATAAGCTCGATCAGGCGCTGATTGATCACATGCTGGCGACACTCGATCGCTTCTCGCACTATGCCCGCCCGGCGATTGCGCGCGAATGGCGCGCCGCCCGTGACGGCTATGGCGGCATCGGCATCGTCCTGAGCGAGGAGCCCGACACGCGGATTACAGCGGTCATGGCGGACTCGCCGGCATCGCACGCCGGCATCCACATCGACGATCGCATCGTCATGCTCGATGGCGTGCCATCTACAAAGTTGACGCCGGATCAATTGCGCAGCCGGCTGCGCGGACCGGCCCTAAGCACCGTCGTTCTCGGCATCCAGCGGGCCGGCATCGAGAAACCTTTGACGTTGACACTGCAACGCGCGCATCTCGTGCCACCGAGCGTCAACCTGGAGAAGCTCGGCGACGTCGCGGTGATCAAAATCACCAGCTTCAACCAAGAGACCGGCGATGGCATCGTCGACGCATTGGCCCGCGCACATCGCGAGTTGGGCGAGAATCTGAAGGGGTTCGTTCTCGACTTGCGCGGCAATCCGGGCGGCTTGCTCGATCAGTCGGTCACCGTGGCGAGCCAGTTCCTCGACGGCGGCACAATTGCAACGACGATCGGCCGCAACCCGGAAAGTTTCCAATATTTCGCCGCGCCAACCAATCACCATGCGGAGACGCTACCGCTGGTAGTCTTGATAAATGGCGGCTCGGCTTCAGCCTCGGAAATTGTCGCTTCCGCGCTGCAGGACGCCGGGCGAGCCGTCGTGGTGGGAACGTCGTCTTACGGCAAGGGCACGGTGCAAACGGTGCTGCGGACCTCGAACGACGGCGAATTGACCGTCACCTGGGCGCGCCTGATTACACCAAAAGGTTACTTCCTGCATCACCACGGCGTCGTGCCAACGGTCTGCACCGCCGATCTCTCTAGCAATGCCACCGTTAGCGCCATTCTGGCGAAAAGCCCCGGACCAATGCTCAGCGAGGCGCGTGACACGCTCGACGACGCGGGCTGGACCGCCTTGCGGTCCACATGTCCGGCTTCAACCGAGCACGATCCGCTCGACCTTCGCGTTGCCCACCAGCTGATTGAAAATCCGGCGCTCTATGCTCGCATGCTGGATAGCGATCCGGTCCGGCTAGCACACAATTTTCACGCTGCCGCGGCGCACTGAGGCCTGGCCGCGGGCATCAGGCCCGGCCAGCACTGCAGAATTCCCAAGCGTGGCTGTGACGAGCGTATAGCAACAGATAGTGATGGCCATCGGCGTCAGCGATCATCACGACCAGGCGGTCGCCGACGCAACTGCTGTCCGGATGGAGTGGCGGCGTCAGCCGCTTGGCCTTGGCGCAAGCCGCCACCAAAGGCGGCAACGACGTGTGGACAGGTGCGAGTACCGCGCCGTCGAGCGAAACATAGTAACGCAGGACGGTGCCTTTCTTCACCGAGGCGCGCACCTCGATACGGCCGAGCCGCGATTTATAATAGCCGGCTTCCTGTTCGCCATCGGCGGCTCCGGGCGCCACCGGATGGAAGGCGATCGCAGCGCAGTTCTGCGACGACAGCGGCTCAGCCGCCAGTGGTAGCCGCGCGAACCCAACTGCAGCTACAGCAGCCATCAGCACGAAGGCGAATCGCACCATCAACTCCAATTATGTTGACCTGGCCGCGAGCCTGCAAGCATTGCTCGCCAATTCAGTGCGTTTATTGTTTGCTGTCCACCATGAGAGCTGCAGCGTGGTTCGCGGCTGTGCTCGTCCTGGCAGCATTGCCGGCGCGCGCCGCCGACACTGATCTTGCGCTGGTTATGGCGATCGATGTTTCGGGCAGCATCGATCCCGGAGAGTATCGACTCCAGCATGAAGGCATCGCGCGGGCATTTGAAACGCCCGCGGTGCTAACTGCCATTGCCGGCGGGCCGCAGAGAGCCATCGACGTCACGGTGATCGAGTGGTCCGACCGCGACAAGCAGGTCGTAATTGCACCGTGGACGCGTGTATTCGACAAAACGTCCGGGGAAGCTTTTGCCACGCAGGTGCGCGCGGCGCATCGCACCTCAGATGGTTTGACTTCTATCGGCGACGCGCTGTTGGCCGCGGCCGCGGCGTTCATGACGCTCAACGATCACCCAGCGCGCCGGGTCATCGATTTATCGGGTGACGGGATCGCGAATATCGGACCTAAACCCGGCGATGTCCGCGACGTGCTGGTAGCGCAGGGCATCACGATCAACGGGCTCGCCATCCTGCGGAACGAACCGTGGCTGTCGAGCTATTACGATCAAAACGTCGTCGGCGGCCGCGGTTCATTCCTGCTCGATGTGCAGGGCTACAAGTCGTTCGCCCAGGGCATGCAAGAGAAGCTGATCAACGAGATCGCCGGCCGAACGCTGCCCCTGAATCGCTTCGGCCGGGCGCAAGACCCGGCCGAGTCAGCACCCGCGAGAACGTTCGCTCAGATGCAATAGGTCTTCAGCGGCGCAAAGCCGTTGAATCCGACCGACGCGTAGGTCGAGGTATAGGCGCCTGTCGACAGGATCTCGACTTTGTCACCGACTTTGAGATCGAGCGGTAAGCGATAGACCGTCCGCTCGTACAAAATGTCGGCTGAGTCGCAGGTCGGTCCAGCGATCACCGTCGGACCGCGCGGCCCGCCATCGGCTGGCGTCTTGATCTTGTACTTGATCGCCTCGTCCATCGTTTCGGCCAAGCCGTTGAACTTGCCAACGTCGAGATAGACCCAGCGTTTCGGGTCCTTCGCTGATTTGCGCGAAATCAGCACCACTTCGCTCTGAATCACGCCGGCGTCACCGACGATCGAACGGCCGGGCTCGACGATGAGCTCGGGCAGGTTGTTGCCGAAACGCTTGGTCATCGCCGCCATCACGGCGTTCGCATAGTTGACGACTGCCGGCACGTCACCGCGGTAATGCGCCGGGAAGCCGCCGCCGATATTGACCATGCGGAGATTGATGTCGGTTTCGGCCAGCAACGAGAACATGCGTGCCGCGCGCTCGATCGCGCCATCCCATTGGCTGAGGTCGGTCTGTTGCGAGCCGACATGGAACGAAATGCCGTACGGATCGAGTCCCAGGTCGCGAGCCCGCCTCAGCAGCTCGACCGCCATCTCCGGCGCGCAACCGAACTTGCGCGACAGCGGCCAATCGGCGCCCGTGCATTCCACCAGAATGCGGCAGAAGACACGCGCTCCCGGCGCGGTGCGGCTCAGCTTCTCGAGCTCAGCTTCGCTGTCGAAGGCAAAGAGGCGGACGCCCTTCTCGTAAGCATAAGCGATGTCGCGCTCTTTCTTGATCGTATTGCCGAACGAGATGTTGTCGGCGCTGACGCCGCGCTCGAGGCACAGGTCGGTTTCTGCGCGGCTGGCGACGTCGAAGCTCGAGCCGAGGTCCTTCAGCATGCCGAGGATTTCGGGCGCCGGGTTCGCCTTGACGGCATAGAACACACGCGCCAGCGGCAGATAGCGCCGCAACAATTTGTACGCCTGACCGACGACATCGAGGTCGATGACTAGGCACGGGGTTTCGGGTTGGGCCTCTGCCAGGAACTTGGCGATCTTCTTATTGGTTTCTCGCATCTCGGTATCCTACGAACGGGCGCTGCCGCATCGGTGTCGGCGACGCGCCATCATGTGAAGGGAACGCCATACAAACGACGGCGCGGCTTCAAGCCAGAATGGTTTGCTCAATTCAGGGGACTCGAGGAGACGCTGAGAGCGGCCCCGGCTGACCCGTTGAGGGCTTCAGAACGGGGCGCACACGCCCCGCGTTGGATAGCAACCATATCGTCTTCCCTCTCGGGACCGGTCCACGACGACCG
>DASQHO010000015.1:0-30666 GCA_035632055.1 Allostellaceae bacterium | reverse complement strand
GGGTAAATTATGGCTCCGGGATGTCTAAAATTAACTGATTTTTTACGCGGGTCGGTAAGGATGATTAAAGTTACCATTCTCCAAACATTCGCCACGTCGGGGGTTCGTCATGCGTGTGCTTCTGATCGAGGATGATTCGGCCACTGCTGCCAGCATCGACATGATGTTGAAGAGCGAGGGCTTCATTTGCGATACGACCGACCTCGGCGAGGACGGGCTCGAGATCGGCAAGCTTTACGATTACGACATCATCGTGCTCGACCTCATGCTGCCGGACATCGACGGCTACGAGGTGCTACGTCGCCTGCGCGCCGCGCGCGTGCGCACGCCGATCCTGATCCTGTCGGGGCTCAACGAGCTCGACAACAAGATCAAGGGCCTCGGCTTCGGCGCCGACGACTTCCTCGGCAAGCCATTCGACCGCCGCGAGCTGATCGCCCGCATCCAGGCGATCGTCCGCCGCGCCAAGGGCCATTCCGAATCCGTCATCCGCACCGGCAAGCTCACCGTCAATCTGGACAGCCGCACCGTCGAAGCCGATGGCGCGCCCCTCCACCTGACCGGCAAGGAATACGGCATCCTCGAGCTGCTCAGCCTGCGCAAGGGCACGACGCTGACCAAGGAGATGTTCCTCAACCATCTCTACGGCGGCATGGACGAGCCCGAACTCAAGATCATCGACGTCTTCGTCTGCAAACTCCGCAAGAAACTCGCCAACGCCACCAGCGGCGAGAACTACATCGAGACCGTGTGGGGCCGCGGCTATGTGTTGCGCGATCCGCCGGGCACCGAAATGGCGGCCAACGAGCCGGTCCGGGTTGCAGTCAAAGCCTGATTTTCGTTTGTCCCTTTTCCGGGGGGTGTGAATTACCGGGGGGTTTCAAGACGGCGGCGCAGCAAGCGCCGCCGTTTTTTGTTCTGCGCGGAGCCCGGCAGAGCGTTTAGCTCGCCGTGAACGTCGCGCTTTTATCGGCCTCGGATAGGCTCAGCCTCGCGCCGACAGTCTCGGCGTAGCGCGCGGTGAAATACGCATGCACCGTGCGCGCTGTCAGCGCCCCGACGTCGGCCGCCGGCACTAACGCCGCTTTAAGCTCGGCAGTCAGGTTCACCGCCTCGCCTGCTGCCGCCGCGGCAACGCCATTGCCGGCGCGCGCCAGCGTCACCGACCCGCCGCGCGGCAGGGTTTCCGACGCCAGCAGCATCAGATTGCAAGCGAGCTTCTGCCACGGCGTCGCCAGCGCATCGAATTCGGCCGGCCAGTCGCAGCGCACCTTGCCGCCTTCCAGGATCCCGGCGACCAGCGATTTGGCGTCGGGTGCGCCGCCACCGAGGCCGCCGGCGCCGTAAGCAAAACGATAGAATTGCAGGCGCATCGCCGCGCGCCGCGCGCTCTGGCCGATCAGGGTCGTGGCATCGCGCACGAAGCCGGCGTCGCCGTCATTCAGCAGTTCGACACCGTTGTTGACGGCGCCGACCGGGCTGATGAGCTCGTGGCAGAGCCGCGACGCAAGCAATTCGAGGACGCGGAATTCTATCTGCATGCGGGCGGCACACTATAATGTCGCGCCGATTCGCGACAACGTTCATGCCGCGCCGACGCGGCGATTTAGAACGCCTGCAGCTTGACCAACAGCTGCTCGATGTTGGATTGGAGCGCACGTTCGTCGGCGAGGCGCAGCCGCGTGCCGAACATCGACGATTCATCGAAAGTCGCGGTGCCGTTGGACGTGACGGTGTATTGCGCGTCAGTGCCCGGCCCGGTCAGTCGGTACTGCACCCTCGCGGTGACGATGGCGTTGTCCGCGATCGAGAAATTCGGCTGATCGAGCTCTTGCAGCGTGGCGTCGAGGTGGTATCGCGGCTTGCGGCTTGAGGCCGCGAGGTAGCCGGCCTCCTCGAGGCTTTGCTCCAGCGCATGACGGAAGGCGTCGGAGCCGACTGCGGGCGGCGTCGAGGCATCGGGCGCGCGGCTGCCGATAACGTCGCCGACCGCGACCGCGCCCTTGACCACCCAATTCGGCTTACCTGCCGGCGGATCCGCCGCGATCATGCCTTGCGACGTCGCCGGCGGCGGGGTCGTCAGCGGCGACGTGCAGGCCGCGAGCAGGCAGACGATCGCGATCGCCGTCGCGATTCTCCAACCGCTTTGCCTCATAGCCTCCTCCCCCGCACGCCCGATGTTAACCCGGGGCCACCCGCTGAGTCGCGTCCGCCGCGCGACTGAATTTCTCGCCTTCGTTCAAATCTTCGGGCGTATTTGCATTAAAGAACGGATCGTATACATCCGCAGAAAATTCGACGACCGCGAGCCGGTGCCGTGCGGTCCATTGATCGACTTTGCGCAGGCCCGAATGCAACGCCGCACGCAGATCCTCGCGCAAGCCGAGCGGCCACAGACCGAAGACCGGATGGCTGCGGCCGTTCGAAGCGGCACAGGCAAGATCGTGTTTGCCGTCGCTCACCGCAGCGGTCAAACGCGCGACCAAATCCACCGGCAGGAACGGCGCGTCGGTGGCGAAGCTGGCGACGTGCGTCGCGCCGGCGACGGTGGCCGCCGCCCAGTCGAGGCCAGCGAGCACGCCGGCGAGCGGTCCGGCGAAATCGGGAATGCTGTCGCCGACGACGGGCAGGCCGAATTCACGGAACCGCGCCGGATCGCCATTGGCGTTCAGCACCAGCGCCGCCACCTGCGGCCGTGCGCGCGCGATGACGCGCGCGAGGATGGGCATGCCGCCGACCGTGCGCAGGGATTTATCGCCGCCGCCCATCCGGCGCGACAGCCCGCCCGCAAGCAAAACGCCGGCAATCGTCGGCGACGGCGTCACACTGCGTCCTCGGCGAGCGACGCCTTGCGCCGGTGGCGCGGGCTTTCAACCTCGACGCTCGCGCCATCGTCGTCGCGCACGATGCGTCCTTCGCCCGCCAGCGCGACGAAGCGCTTGCCGCGGGCGCGGCCGATCAGCGTCAGGTTCGCTCGCTTCGCGAGATCGACGCCCCAGGCGGTGAAGCCGGAGCGCGACACCAGGATGGGAATGCCCATCTGCACCGTCTTGATCACCATCTCCGACGTCAGCCGGCCGGTGGTGTAGAAGATCTTGCCCTTGGGCGAGACATCGTTCATGCGCATGTAGCCGGCGATCTTGTCGATCGCGTTGTGCCGGCCGACATCCTCCATGTAGACGAGCGGCCGGTCCTGCTCGCACAGGACGCAGCCGTGGATCGCGCCGGCGGCGAGATAGAGGCTCGGCGCGGTGTTGATCTTCTTGGTCAGCGCATAGAGCCACGAGGTCTTCAGCACCGCCTTGGGATCGAGCCGCACGTCGTCGAACTTTTCCATCAGATCGCCGAATACGGTGCCCTGGGCGCAACCCGAAGTCAGCGTCTTCTTGCGCAGCTTTTTCTCGTAATCGGTCTTGCGCTTGGTCCGGACGACGACGGTTTCGAGCTCGTCGTCGTAATCGATGCTCGTGATCACGTCGTCCTGCCGCAGCATGTTCTGGTTCACCAGATAGCCGACGGCGAGATAATCGGGATAGTCGCCGACCGTCATCATGGTGACGATCTCCTGTCCATTCAGGAACAGGGTCAGCGGCCGTTCGACCACCACCTGGGTTTCAATGCGCTGGCCGCTTTCGTCGACGCCCGAAACCGTGCGCGTCAGGCGCGGATCGTCGGGATTCGGCCGGATGGCGAATTCTTTCATACGCAAGATGATGGGACTTGTGCGTGACGTCTGCAAGGCCGGGTGACCGCAACCAACCCCCTGAATACCCATGCAGAATTCGGGGGCGAAATTCCGTTTCGGACGCTATGCTAGACGCCCTCGCCGCCTTATATCTTCTCCATGGCAATGATCGATCCGTTCGGCCGCTCCATCACCTACCTGCGCGTTTCGGTTACCGACCGTTGCGACTTCCGCTGCGTCTATTGCATGGCCGAGGACATGGCGTTCCTGCCCAAGGCCGACGTGCTGACGCTTGAGGAGCTCGACCGCGCCGCCAGCGCCTTTGTGCGAATGGGCGTGCGCAAGCTGCGCCTCACGGGCGGCGAGCCGCTGGTGCGGCGCAATGTCATGTCGCTGATCCGCGGCCTCGGCCGGCACCTGACGACAGGCGATCTCGACGAACTCACGCTTACCACCAACGGCAGCCAGCTTGCGCGCTATGCCCGCGAACTCAAGGCCGCCGGCATGCAGCGGATCAACGTTTCGCTCGATACACTCGATCCCGCGAAGTTCACCGCCATCACGCGCTGGGGTAAATTGGATCAAGTCCTGGATGGACTGCGCGCGGCCAAGGATGCGGGCCTGGCGATTAAGATCAACACCGTCGCGCTCAAAGGCGTCAACGAGGACGAGCTCGATCGTCTCGTCGCCTGGTGCGGCGAGCAGGGCTACGACCAGACGCTGATCGAAGTCATGCCGATGGGCGAGGTCGGCGAAAGCGCGCGGCTCGAACAATATCTTCCGCTCTCGGTCGCGCGCGCCAAACTCAAAACGAAGTGGACGCTGGACGAGACCGATTACCGCACCGGCGGACCGGCACGCTATTACGTCGTGCGCGAAACCGGCCGGCGCCTTGGCTTCATTACGCCACTGACGCACAATTTCTGCGAAAGCTGCAATCGCGTGCGGCTGACCTGCACCGGCACGCTCTATATGTGCCTCGGCCAGCAGGACGCCGCCGATCTGCGCGCGCCGCTGCGCGCGTCGGAAAGCGACGCGCCCCTGGAAGACGCGATCCGCGAAGCGATTGCGCGCAAGCCGAAGGGCCACGACTTCGTCATCGACCGGCGCCATCCGGCGCCTTCGGTCCCGCGCCACATGAGCGTCACCGGCGGCTGAGCCGAAAATCGTGGCTGCCGACCGCTCCATAGGCTTCGCCGCCAGCGAAGCGCCCGAAGCGCAAAAAGCGCTCGCCGAGCTCAAGCGCCGCTACGGCGGTGTGTCGCTCGAGCAGGCCGACATCATTGTCGCGCTCGGCGGCGACGGCTTCATGCTCGAGACGCTGCACCGCTACCTCGACCGTAAGGTTCCGTTCTACGGCATGCATCGCGGCAGCGTCGGCTTCCTGATGAACAATTACGATCCCGAGGGCCTCGCCGAGCGCATCGCCCGTGCCGAGCCGATCGAAATCCATCCGCTCGAAATGACGGCGCGCGACGCGCGCGGCCAAACGCACAGCGGGCTCGCCATCAACGAGGTGTCGCTGACGCGCCAGGGCCGCCAGGTCGCCAAGATCCGCATCAGCGTCGACGGCCAGGTGCGGCTGGCCGAATTGATGGCCGACGGCGTGATGGTGGCGACGCCGATCGGCAGCACCGCCTATAACCTGTCGGCGCATGGGCCCATTGTCCCTCTCGGTTCGAACCTCGTGGCCCTGACGCCGGTGAGCACATTCCGCCCGCGGCGCTGGCGCGGCGCGTTGTTGCCTGAGACCACACGCTTCCGTTTCGAGACGCTCGAGGCCGAACGCCGGCCGGTGACTGTCGCCGCCGACTATACCGAGGTGCGCGACGTCCATTGGGTCGAGGTGCGTCAGACGCACGACATCTCCTTCACCCTGCTGTTCGACCCCGAGCACAGTTTCGCCGAGCGGGTGATGAAGGAACAGTTCGCGGCCTGACGACCGACCGTGGCGGGCGGGCTTGACCGTCGATTGGAATCGCGGTCCCTTATGCGCCGATTGCAATCCGTCAATGCAAAGGGGGATCACAATGACACAGCGTCAACGTCGAACCGTGGTTTCGTGGATGGCTGGATTGATCTTGCTCGTCGCCGGCGCCGCGGCGCACGCGCAGAACTCGGGTCCGGACCCGGCCTCGTCCGCGGCGGGTCAACTCGGAAACGCGACCAGCGGCACGCAATCGACCGGCCAAACCTTCGACGGCGGCAATACGCCGACCGACGCCTATCCGAGCCACTGAATTCCGGCGCAGCGCGGTTCGCCGGCGAATTCCGCACGCGCGATTTTCGCCGGCGACCGCTTCGCGCTCGTCCTCTGTCACGCAGCAAGGAATGACCAGCGCGGCCTAGCGCGGCCGGTCGGCGCTGGGGCATAGTGACATCATGAAGACACTGTCGCCCGTCGCGATGATCCGCAAACTCGTAGGCTTCGACACCACCAGCCGCGAAAGCAATCTGGCGCTGATCGAGTTCGCGCGCGACTGGCTCGACGGCTTCGGCATCAAGTCCGAGCTGGTGTTCGACGCAACGCGCCGCAAGGCCAACCTGTTCGCCACCATTGGGCCCGAGGACAAGCCCGGCATTCTGCTTTCGGGTCACAGCGACGTCGTGCCCGTGGATGGCCAGGATTGGCACAGCGAACCGTTCACGGCGATCGAGAAGGACAACCGGCTATACGCCCGTGGCAGTTCTGACATGAAGAGCTTCATCGCCATCGCACTGGCGCTGGTGCCGGAGTTCATCGCCGCAAAACTCAAGGCGCCGATCCATCTCGGCATCACTTACGACGAGGAAGTCGGCTGCCTCGGCGTGCGGCCGCTGATCGCCGCGCTGGCGAAGCACAAGGTGAAGCCGCGGCTGTGCATCATCGGCGAGCCGACGATGATGCAGCCGGTGATCGCCAATAAGGGCAAGCGCAGCTACGCCTGCCGCGTGCGCGGCCACGAAAGCCACTCGGCCCTCGCCCATGCCGGCGTCAACGCGGTCGAGACCGCGGCCGAGATCGTCGCCCACCTCAAGGCGATGGCGCGCCAGCGGCGCAAGGACGGACCGTTCGACCACGATTTCACGCCGCCCTACAGCACCATTCACGTCGGCACGATCCAGGGCGGCACGGCGCTCAATATCGTGCCGCGCGATTGCCGCTTCGAGTTCGAGATCCGCGACCTGCCGGGGGACGATTCCGGCGCCATTCGCGGCGACATCGAACGCTTCGCCAAAGGCTTGCTGCCCGAGATGCGCGCCGTGAGCGGCGACGCCGGCATCGAGTTCGACGAGCTCAACGTGACGCCGCCGCTGTCGACCGCGCCCGACGCCGAGATCGTCCAGCTGGCGCAGGCGCTGTCGGGCGCCAACGCCACCGGCAAGGTGAGCTACACCACCGAAGGCGGGCTCTATCAGCAAGGCGGCATTCCGACCGTGATCTGCGGGCCGGGCTCGATCGAACAGGCGCACCGGCCGGACGAATTCATCGCTCTCGATCAAGTGAAGCAGTGCGAGGCGTTCATGCAACGGCTGCTGGAACGCTGCGCACGCTGAGCGCCATGGCTGCGCGGATTCCGATGGAGATCGAGGCGCCCGATCTCGCGCCCTACGCCGCCGGCAATGCCGGCATCCCATATGTGATGAGCTTCCGTGCCGCCGCGCCAGGACCGCACGTCGTGCTCAACGCGCTGATGCACGGCAACGAGCTCTGCGGCGCCGTCGCGCTCGATCGTTTGCTGCAAGACAAGGTCGTGCCGGTGCGCGGTACCCTCACCTTCGTCTTCTGCAATGTTGACGCCTATCGCAGCTTCGACCCGGCGGCGCCCAACGTATCGCGCTATATCGACGAAGACATGAACCGCATCTGGGACCGTGCGACGCTCGACGGCAAACGGCGCAGTGTCGAGCTGACGCGCGCGCGGGTGTTGCAGCCGGTATTCGACGCCGCCGATATTCTGCTCGACCTGCATTCGATGCAGTTCAGCGACGGGCCGCTGATCCTCGCCGGCATGGTCGATAAAAGCGTCGCGCTGGCACGAAAACTTCGCGCGCCGGCAACCATCGTGCGCGCCCGCGGCCACGCCGCCGGACCGCGGCTGCGCGATTATGGCGCCTTTGCCGATCCGGCTTCGTCCAAAACGGCGCTGCTGGTCGAATGCGGTCAGCATTGGGAAAAACGCGCCGCCGAATTGGCGACCGCGACCTGCTATCGCTTCCTCGCGGCGTGCGAACTGCTCGTCCCCGGCGCGTGCCGCGCCGCCCTCGATTTCGCTGCGCCGGCGCAGCGCGTTATCGAAGTCACCGAAACGGTGACGGTGGCGAGCGACGATTTCCGTTTCGACGTGCCCTACCGCGGCCTCGAGGTCATTGCCAAGGCCGGCACCGAGATCGCGCGCGACGGCAATCGCGCCGTGGTCACGCCCTACGACGATTGCGTGCTGGTGATGCCGTCGCCGCAATTATCGCGCGGCCAGACCGCCGTGCGGCTCGGCCGTTACGTCGGTTGAACGGCAGCGGATTAAATTGATTCGAGCGCAAGCCGCGGAGTGTCTTGGCGGCGCCGGCACGGCAGGGTTCGTTCCATCGAGCGAAGGAGCGAACCCATGCACCGAACCTGCGAACCCGCGATCCTCTATTTCGGCACGCCTGTCGTTCTGATCAGCACCGTCAACGAAGACGGTTCGTACAATCTCGCGCCGATGTCGTCGGCCTGGTGGCTGGGCTGGCGCTGCCTGCTCGGCCTCGCCGCTTCGTCGCTGACGCCACAGAACATGCTGCGGACGCGCGAATGCGTCCTCAATCTTCCGAGCACGGCCGAGGTCGCCGCGGTCAACCGCCTGGCCAAAACCACTGGCACCGAAGCGGTGCCTGCGGTCAAGCAGCAGCGTGGCTATCGTTTTGTGCACGACAAGTTCGGGCTCGCCCGCCTGACGCCTGATCCGTCGGAAATTGTCGCGGCGCCGCGCGTGCGCGAATGCCCGGTGCAGCTCGAGGCGACGGTCGAGGCGGTCTATCCGCTGGCGCAGGACGACCCGGAACGACGCGGCCGCCAGATTGCGTTCGAGGTGCGCATTCGCTGCGCCCATATCGAGGAATCAATCCTGATGGACGGCGAGCCTAACCGTGTCGATCCCGACAAATGGCGGCCGCTGATCATGAGCTTCCAGAACTTCTATGGCTTGGCGCCGGACCAACTGCACCGATCGACGCTCGCCGAGATACCGGAGGCGCTCTATCGCGGCTAGTCGCCGGCGATGGTTTTCAGTTTCTCGGCCGCGAGCCGTTTTGCCGCGTTGCTCTTGTCGCCGAGCTTGACCGCGACGTGACCGTTCTTCTGCGCGAAGCCGAGATAGCGATACGAAAAGCCGCTGTCGCGGATGAATTCCTGAAATGCCTTGAACTCGTGGCGTTCCCAGTTGGGATAGTTGAAATACTCGTCAAAGACGATGACCGCACCCGGTCCCAGTCTTGGTCCTAAATTATCGAACACGGTCTTGGTCGAGGAATAGAGATCGCAATCGACATGCAGGAAAGCGACCGGCCCGGCTTGCGCGCGCAGGAATTCGGGCAGCGTCTTGTCGAACCAGCCTTTGTGCAGCGTCACGTTCGCCGGCACCTGCGGCAACGCACCCTGGCGCGAGAATTTTCCGGCACGCTCGAACGTGCCCGACCACGCTTCGGGGAGGCCTTCGAAACTGTCGAAGCCGTGAAATTGCCGACCCGAAGTGACAGTCAAATGCCGCAGACTGCCGCCGTCAGCGACACCGAATTCGAGGGCCAGGCCGTCCTTCGCCGCCGCGCCGAGCGCGAACGATAGCAAATCCCAGCGGTCGGCGAAGATCGTCGCGTCGCGCATGTAGCGCTCGATGTAATCGAGGCTGCGCTCGCGCGCCCGCGCCTGCAGGCCGGTGATGAGATAGCGGCCGTGATATTTGAGCGCGAAACGGCGATAAAGCCGTTCGCTCCACGATAGCGGCCGGCGCTCGCTCATGCTTTGTCTCCCAGCGTCGCCAGCTTGAGCTCGATCAGCAACGGATAGAGCGCCGAGAACAGCGCCAGTGCGATACCGTAAGCACCTTCGCGATAGCCGCGGCGGGCGACGTAGCTTTTCCAGCCGCGGCTCCAGAAACGGCGGAAGGCCTGCACGACGTTCGGCTTGCGGCCCGCATCGCGTGCGTCGAGCGCCGCCAGGTCGGTATAGCGGTTGAGCCGCGCGAACAGATCGGAGAAATCGCGATCGACGAAATGCAGCATCGGGTTCTCGAGGGTGCGGCGCTTGCCGTGGAGCTCGATCTTGGGATGGACGCGGCCGCCATGCACGCGCTTCGCCCCTTTGCGGAACAGCACCGGCTTGGCGGCCACGCCGTTATAAGCGCCCCAGCCATGACGCACCAGCCGGCTGCCAATATGGTTGGCCATCGGCACGAGGAAGTAATCCGCCTTGGGCGCGGCCAGTGCGGCCGCGATTTCGGCCGCGAGCTCAGGCGTCACGCGCTCGTCGGCATCGACTTCGAGGATCCAGGGGCCGGCACAGGCGGCGTAGCCCGTATTGCGGCGTGGACCTTCGAGATCCCATGCGCCTTCGACCAGCTTGGCGCCGGCGCCGCGCGCGATTGCCGCCGACCCGTCGGTCGAGCGGTCGAGGAGCACGACGATCTCGCCGGCGAAACGCACCGTGTCGAGACAGGCGCCGAGCTGTGTCGCCTCGTTGCGCGCCACCACCAGTGCCGACAAATTCGCCGAATCGGCCATTCCCCCCTGCCCGGCGGAACATGGCCACGGCCCGGCGCTCGGCGTCAATGGCCCCTCACACGGCGCCGATCACGCCATCGGCGTCGAATACCTCGTTCACCTCGCCCCTCGCACGGGCGACCTTACGCTTACAACCCGAGGTTGTTATGATGGCAAATGCGCCGGTAACCCCTGCCATGCACGAGCGGCGCGACCGGTTAGCGCCACGCCTGCGCAAAACAACAGCAAAACAGACGGTGGCATACCCGCCGACGGCAGCTCACGGGAGGATCTCATGCGCTTAATGCGGATCGCGTCCGTCGTGCTCGGGTTTGCAGTTGCGGCGGCGCCGTCGGCCGGTGCGCAGACCATCAAGGTCGGCGTCGTCGATACGTTCACCGGCGCGCAAGCAAGCTTCGGCGAATACACCGACAAAGGCTTTCGCCTCTACATCAAGCTGCACAAGCAAGACCTTCCGACCGGCGTCAAGATCGAGCTGATCGATCGCGATGACGGGGGCCTCAATCCCGATCGCGCCAAACGGCTGTCGCAGGAGCTGGTGACGCGCGACCACGTCGACTTGCTTGCTGGCGGCTCGTTCACGCCCAACGGCATGGCGACAGCCGCGGTGGCAGACGAAGCCGGAATTCCGTTCGTCGTCACCAACGCCGCGACGCCCATCGTCACCGCGAATTTCCCCAACGCCGTGCGCTTCTCCTTCACCGTCGTGCAATCGTTCGCGCCGCTCGGCGCTTGGGCCGGTCGGCACTATAAGACGGCCTATACGCTGGTCAGCGATTACGCGGCGGGCTGGGCCGCCGAGAGAGCATTTACCGACGCCTTCAAAGCCGCGGGCGGCACGGTTCTCGGGAGCCTACACGCACCGCCGCAGGAGATCGAATTCTCGCCCTATCTCCAGCGCATCAAGGACGCCAAACCGAGAGTCGTGATGATCTTCGTGCCGGGCGGCCGATCGGCGACGACGGTGATGAAGGCTTTCGAGGCAATCGGTCTCGCGCGGACCGGCGCCAAGCTCGTCGGTTCAGGTGAGTCGATCGTGCCCGACGACGAGCTGCAGAACATAGGCGACGCGGCCCTCGGCGTCGTCGACGTAACGCATTACTCGGCGGCGGCGACACGCCCCGCCAACGAGGAATTCGTCGCCGCCTGGCGCAAGGAATACGGCGCCAAGACGACACCCAATTTCGTCGCCGTCGCCGCCTGGGACGGCATGGCGGCAATCTTCGATGCGATCAAGGCGCAGGACGGCAAGCTCGAACCCGAGAAGACACTCGACATGCTGCGCCATTATAAGAGCGCGAACAGCCCGCGCGGCCCGATTGCGATCGATCCCGAGACGCGCGACATCGTACAGAACGAATACCTGCACGCGGTGCTCAAGGTGAATGGCCGGATCGAGAACGTCGAACTCGACACCATCGCCACGGCAGTCGATGGTGACGGCGTCAGCAAGTGACGGATCGCGGATAGCATTGCAACAGAACACCAACCACATCCAGACGACGCACGTTGGCAGCTTGCCGCGACCGCACGATCTGCTCGATTTGATGAAGGCGAAACTCAGCGGCCAGCGCGTCGACGCCGGCGCCTATGACACGTGCGTGAAACGGGCGGTCGCCGATTGCGTCAAGCATCAGGTCGCCAGCGGCATCGATATCGTCGCCGACGGCGAGCAATCGAAGTCGGGCTTTTTCACCTATGTGACCGAGCGCCTCGCCGGCTTCGAGCCGCGGCCCGATCAAAAGCGCGTGGCGTTTGAGGCGGAACGCGCCGCCTTCCCGGAATATTACGAAGAATATTTCAAGCGGGCGATGCTGGGCGGCGCGATCGCGCCGATCGTGCCGATGGTTTGCGTCGGGCCGGTGAGCTATCGCGGCGACGCCGCGCTGCAACGCGACATCGCCAATCTCAAGGCGGCGATGACGGCGTCGGGTGCGCGCAGCGCGTTCATGCCATCAGTGGCGCCGAGCGGCGTCGGCAGCAACGAATACTATAAGACCGATGAGGATTATTTCGCCGCAGTCGCGGCGGCGCTGCACGAAGAATACAAGGCGATCGTCGATGCCGGCTTGCTGCTGCAAGTCGACGATCCGTTTCTCACCGACCGTTTCGTCGATCCCGCGCTCGACGGCAAGCAGCGCGCGCAGCGCGCCGAGCTTTACGTCCATGCGGTGAACGCGGCCCTCAAAGGCATTCCGGCCGAGAAGGTCCGCTTCCATACGTGCTACGGCATCAATGAAGGTCCCCGCATTCACGAAGCCGCGCTCGCCGACATTGTCGGCTACATGCTCAAGGTCAGTGCCGGCTCCTACAGCTTCGAAGCGGCAAATCCACGCCACGAGCACGAGTATCATTTGTGGGAACGCGTCAAGCTGCCAGCGGGCAAGGTGCTGATCCCCGGCGTCATCACCCACGCCAGCAACATCGTCGAGCATCCCGAGCTGATCGCCGAGCGGCTGATGCGCTATGCCAAGCTGGTCGGCCGCGAGAATGTGATTGCCGGCGCCGATTGTGGATTCTCGTCGCAGGCTACGTACCGCACGGAAGTTCATCCGACCGTGGTGTGGGCCAAGTTCGAGGCGATGCGCGACGGTGCACGGCTGGCAAGCCGTCAATTGTGGCGCTGACGTGGCACGCCGCGACGCTGAATTGTCACTGGTCGGTCTCCGCTAGCGGATTCATATCCTCGACAGTCGTTCGCTCCACGGCGGACGGCTCGCGTTCCCGAACGAACGCGCGCGTCAACCAGCAGGGAGACACACCATGCGACGACTTATCGGCCGTGCTTCTACGGCACTCGCCGTGCTTGCGATCAGCGCACCGCTCGCGTTAGCCGCCGGCGGTGGCGTCGGGGTCGGCGCTGGCGCCTCTGTCGGCGCCGGTGCCGGTGCCGGTGCCGGCGGGTTCGGCGCTGGCGGCAATGCCGGCGCTAACATGAGCACACAGGGCGCCGACCACACCAACGGTCCGAACTCGTCGGATCGCGATTTCGGCCCCGACCGCGCAGGCGACGTCATGAGCACGCAGGGCACGGCGCACAGCCAGGCGCAGACCGGCGTCGGCCTGTCCACGGGACCAAGCCACTAAGCCACGACGCGCGGCGCCGGCCGTGTGTCCCTTGGGCACGCGGCCGGCGTTGCGCGAGTCTTTCTGGTGCGATGCAACGTGCTTCGCGCCAGTGGACCGGAACTTTCGCGCCGGCCAATCGGCGCGAAGTATTATCTCTGGCGGCGCGGCGATCCGGCAATTCGGTAAGGGCGCCTGCCTTACCGTTGTTTTGCCCGGCGGGAGTTCCTACTCTCTTGATCGGGAGGCGGGCATCGGGCCAATGACGCTCGCGCAAGTAAGGCTGGACGACAAATACACCCTACCCTCGGGGCGGGTGTTCCTGTCCGGCGTGCAGGCGCTGGTGCGGCTGCCGATGCTGCAGCAGGAGCGCGACAAGGCCGCGGGCCTGCGCACCGCCGGATTCATCTCGGGCTATCGCGGCTCTCCGTTGGCGGTGTACGACGCCGCGCTGCACCAGGCGCGCAGTCACCTCGCCGCGCACGACATCCATTTCCAGCCGGGCGTCAACGAGGATATCGCCGCCACGGCCCTGTGGGGCAGCCAGCAGGTCAATCTTTACCCGACGGCGAAATTCGACGGCGTCTTCGGCATTTGGTACGGCAAGGGTCCGGGCGTCGATCGCTCGATGGACCCATTCAAGCACGCGAATTTCGCCGGCACCTCGAAACACGGCGGCGTCCTGGCGATCGCCGGCGACGATCACGGATGTCAATCATCCACGACAGCACACCAGAGCGAACAGATGTTCCTGGCGGCGATGATGCCGCTGCTCAATCCAGCGACCGTGCAGGAATATATCGACTACGGCCTTTACGGCTTCGCGCTGTCACGCTTCGCCGGCGTGTGGACTGGATTCAAGGCAATCTCCGAAGCGGTCGAAAGTTCGGCCTCGATCACCATCGATCCGCAGCGCCTGAAACTGATGACGCCGGCCGACTTCGAGATGCCGCCGGGCGGCCTCAACATCCGCTGGCCCGACACGCCCTTGGAACAAGAGCGACGCTTGCACGGACCGAAGATGGCGGCCATCGCCGCCTTCGCCCGCACCAATCCGCTCGACCGTCTGGTGTTCGCGCCGCCGCGCGCGCGGCTCGGACTCATGGCGGCGGGCAAAGCCTATCTCGATCTGCGCCAGGCGCTCGACGATCTCGGACTGAGCGAGGTGCAATGCCTGAAGCTCGGCCTGCGGCTTTACAAGGTCGGCATGGTGTGGCCGCTCGAAGCCGAAGGCGCGCGGCGCTTCGCCGACGGGCTCGAGGAGATTTTCGTCATCGAGGAGAAGCGCGGCTTCATCGAAGACCAGCTGATGCGCGCGCTTTACAATCTCGACGCGTCGCGCCGGCCGCGCATTGTCGGCAAAACCGACGACAGCGGCGCACCCCTCCTGCCGAGCGCCGGCGAGCTGACGCCGACGACAGTGGCTCAGGCGCTGGTGACGCGGCTCAAGCGGCTCGACGCCTCAACGCCGGAGATCGAGCAGCGCTTGCAACGGCTGCTGTCGTTCGAGACCGTTGCCGAGAGCGGCCACAAATCGGTGCGCCTGCCCTATTTCTGCGCGGGCTGTCCGCACAACACCTCGACGCGCGTGCCCGAAGGCAGCCGCGCGCTCGCCGGCATCGGCTGTCACTTCATGGCGATCTGGATGCCGCGCGCGACCTCGACTTACAGCCACATGGGCGGCGAAGGCGCCGCCTGGATCGGCCAGGCGCCATTCACCGAGGATAAGCACGTCTTCCAGAATCTCGGCGACGGCACCTATTCGCATTCCGGCTTGCTGGCGATCCGTGCCGCCGCCATTGCCGGCGTCAACATCACCTATAAGATCCTCTACAACGATGCGGTGGCGATGACCGGCGGCCAGCAGGTCGAAGGCCATCTCAGCGTCGGTCAGATCGCGCGTCAGGTCGCCGCTGAAGGCGCCAAGCAGATCGTCGTCGTCACAGACGAACCCGATAAATATCCGAGCGGCACCTTCGCCAACGACGTGACGGTGCGGCATCGCGACGAACTCGATGCCGTTCAACGCGAGTTGCGGGACATTACGGGCCTAACGATCCTGATCTACGACCAGACCTGCGCCGCCGAGAAACGCCGCCGGCGCAAGCGCGGCACCTATCCCGATCCGGCCAAGCGCGTATTCATCAACGAAGCGGTGTGCGAAGGCTGCGGCGACTGTTCGGAGAAATCGAACTGCGTCGCCGTCAAGCCGCTCGAGACCGAATTCGGCCGCAAGCGCACCATCGACCAATCGAGCTGCAACAAGGACTTCTCCTGCCTCAAAGGCTTCTGTCCGAGTTTCGTCACCGTGCATGGCGGCGAGCTGCGCCGGCTCGAAGCCAAACACCGGCAGCTACGCTCGATTGCCGAGCATGTTTCGGCGCTGCCGCCGCCGGCGGCGAAACCGCTGGGCGAGCCCTATAACATCCTGATCGCCGGCATCGGCGGCACCGGCGTCATCACCGTCGGCGCGCTGCTCGGCATGGCGGCGCATCTCGAAGGCAAAGGCTGCTCGGTGCTCGACTTCACCGGCTTGGCGCAAAAGAACGGCGCGGTGCTGAGCCATGTGCGTCTGGCACCCAAGCCCGACGATCTGCATGCGGTGCGGGTCGCCGCCGGCGGCGCCGATCTGGTGCTCGGCTGCGATATGGTGGTTGCCGCCAGTCCGACGGCTCTGGCGCGGATCGAGCACGGGGTGACGCGCTGTGTCGTCAACAGCGACTATCAGCCGACGGCCGCTTTCGTGATGAATCCGGACGTCGATTTCGAGACTGCGGGGCTGACCAAGGCGATCAAGAACGCCGCCGGCGACGCCAACACTGACTTCGTCGACGCCACCGGCATCGCGACGGCGCTCTTGGGCGACAGCATCGCCGCCAATCTGTTCCTGTTGGGATACGCCGTTCAGCGCGGCCTCTTGCCGTTGAGCGCCGCAGCGATCGAGCGCGCCATCGAATTGAACGGCGTCGCCGTCGAGATGAACAAACACGCACTCGCCTGGGGCCGTCTCGCAGCGCACGACCATGCGCGCGTCGAGGCGCTGGTCCATCCGGTGCCCGAAGACATGTCGAAGGTGTCCAAGGGCTTTGCCGCGCTGGTCGAACGCCGGGCCGCGTTCCTCGCGCGCTACCAGAATACGGGCTATGCGGCGCGCTATCGCGACTTCGTCGCCAGCGTCGAACGGGCCGAGCGCGCACGGCTCGGTCATGGCACGGCGCTCGCCGAAGCCGTCGCCGAAAATCTCTTTAGGCTAATGGCCTATAAGGACGAATACGAAGTCGCGCGGCTCTATACGGATGGCACGTTCCTGAAAGAGGTGCGGCACCAGTTCGCCGGCAATTATCGGCTTCAATTCCATCTCGCGCCGCCGACGTTCGCGAAACGCGATCCGGTCACCGGCGAACTTCAGAAGCGCGCCTTCGGCCGATGGGTGTTCACCGCCTTCAAGCTGCTGGCGCGGCTCAAGTTCCTGCGCGGCACCGCGTTCGATCCCTTCGGCCGCACGCCGGAGCGGCGGATGGAGCGCCGCCTGATCGACGAATATCGCGCGGTCGTAACCGAACTCAGCGCCGGCCTGACGCCTGCTAACCATAGTCTCGCCATCGAAATCGCGCGCATCCCCGAACGCATCCGCGGCTTCGGTCACGTGAAGGAGCAGGCGATCGTCGTCGCCAAAGCGCGCGAAGCGGCGCTCCTGGCGGCATTCCGGACGCCGGCACCCGCGGCACACGCGGCGGAATGACTATGCGGCAGCGGTGCGGCGGGCTAATCTGACACCTTGGCCAGGAGATCATGCGCGCTTCGCAGCCGTCTAAACGGCCCTATAACATTGAATCCGTCGAAGTGCTGGCGGAGACGCCCGATCTGCGGATGACGGTGTTCACCGTCGGCGCCGGCGAGGAAATTCCCTGGCATTGGCACAGCAACGTGTCCGACACCTATTTCGGCATGGCGGGCGTCACCGTGGTCGAGACCCGGGCACCGGCCGCGCGTTTCGAGATCGCCCCCGGCCAGACCGCGGTGGTGCCGCCCCAGCGCGCACACCACGTCGCCGGCAAGGATGGCGACCGCTGCAAGTTCGCCATCCTGCAAGGCGTTGGCATGTACGATTTCAACTTGGTAGGAAAATCATGAACCGATCGCTGCGTTATTTCCTGCTCGGTGCCGGCAGCGCCGTGCTCGTCCTTGCTGCTCTCGCGGCGGGCGTGACCATCGCCGCGCCCGAACAGGGCGGCGCATCGAAGATGCTTGCGCTCTACACCGAAGTGTTCAACGAGGTGAAGGCGAACTACGTCACGCCTGTTCCCGACCAGAAACTGGTCGAAGGCAGCATCCAGGGCATGCTCGCCGCACTCGATCCGCATTCGAGCTACATGGACGCCAAAGAGTTCAAGGACATGATGGTGCAGACCCGCGGCGAGTTCGGCGGCCTCGGGATGCAGGTGACGATGGAAGACGGCGCGGTGAAGGTGGTGTCGCCGATCGACGACACGCCAGCCGCCAAGGCCGGCGTCCTGCCCGGCGATTTGATCGTCGCCATCGACCGCGCGCCGGTGAGCGACATGACGTTGTCGCAGGCAGTCGACAAGCTGCGCGGCCCGATCGGCAGCCAGGTGACGCTGATCATGCGCCGCCAGGGCGTGCAGCCGTTCGAGCTGACGCTGACCCGCGCCGATATCAAAGTCGATCCGGTGAAATCGCGCTTGGTCGACAACAATATCGGCTACGTCCGCATCAGCACCTTCTCCGAACGCGCCGGCAGCGCGCTGGTGGCCGCGATCAAGGACCTGAACGCCAAGTCGAAGAACCATCTCGCCGGCGTCGTGCTCGATTTGCGCAACAATCCGGGCGGCTTACTGGAAGAAGCCGTCGCCGTTGCCAACACTTTCATTCCCAAGGGCGAGATCGTCTCGATCAAGGGGCGCGTCGCGACCGACAACCGCGGCTTCAGTGCCGCAGCCAGCAAGGATCTGGTGCCGGTCGACGTGCCGATGGTGGTGCTGGTCAACGGCGGCTCGGCCTCGGCGTCGGAAATCGTCGCCGGCGCGCTGCAAGACACGCATCGCGCCGTGGTCATGGGCACGCGTTCGTTCGGTAAAGGCTCGGTGCAGACAATCCTGCCTGTGAAGGAAAGCGGCGGCGCCATCCGCTTGACGACGGCGCTCTACTACACGCCGTCGGGCCGCTCGATCCAAGGCACCGGCATTGAGCCCGACGTCATCGTGCCGCCGGCCAAGATCGAGAAGATTGCGCTCGGTCCCGTGATCCGCGAGGAAGACCTCAAAGGTGCTCTCAAGAACCCTGGGGGCCTCGCCCCGCCCGACGCCGCCGCCATATCGACAAAGCCGGCCAACGACAACAAGCCGGCGGCAAAGCCCGCCGCTTCGCCGGGTGCCTCCCTGCCGCCCGGCGCGAAGCCCCTGCCGGTGCCGGCCAACGCTGCGCTCGAGCCTAATCTGATGGGCACCGACAGCGACTATCAATTCGTGCGCGCGGTCGATTTGCTTCGCGGTCTGGCGCTGTTCCGCACCAGCGACGAGCACACTGCCGCGCGCTGAGCGTTCCCGTCCTCCCCTCTTTGTCCTAAGATCGCGGACAAAAGTACGGGAGGAACGGGCATGGCGGAACTGGCGCTCAGCTACGTTCACGGGGCAAGCAACCGTCCGCTCCTGGGCGAAACGATCGGGCAATTCTTCGAAGCAGCTTGCACGCGCTGGGCCGATCGGCCGGCTCTGGTGGTGCGCCACCAGAACGTCCGGCTGACCTACGGCGAGCTGGGCGCCCAGGTCGACCGCCTCGCCGCTGGTTTGCTCACGCTTGGCCTCGAGCCCGGCGACCGCATCGGCATCTGGTCGCCCAACAACAGCGAATGGGTGCTGACGCAATTCGCCTCGGCCAAAGCCGGGCTGATCCTGGTCAACATCAATCCTTCGTATCGCATTGCCGAGCTCGAATACGCGCTCAACAAGGTCGCCTGCAAGGCACTGATCCTCGCCGAGCGCTTCAAGACCTCGGACTATATCGGCATGCTGCGCGAGCTCGCGCCCGAACTCGGCCATGCGCAACCGGGCAAGCTTGAATCCGCGCGCCTGCCGGCGCTGCGCTCGGTCGTCTTGCTTGGCGGCGGCTGGCATCCGGGCACGTTCCGTTTTGCCGAGATTCTTGAACGTGGCGGCGCGGCCGAAGCCAAGCGCATAACCGAGCTGGCGCCGCTTCTGCAATTCGACCAGCCGATCAATATCCAGTTCACCTCGGGCACCACCGGCTTTCCCAAGGGCGCGACGCTGTCGCACCACAACATCCTCAACAACGGCTTCTTCATCGGCGAGGCGATGCGGCTGACGCCGCAGGACCGCTTGTGCATTCCGGTGCCGCTTTATCACTGCTTCGGCATGGTGCTCGGCAATCTCGCGGCGCTGACGCACGGCACCTGCATGGTGTTTCCCGGCGAAGGCTTCGATCCGCTGACGACGCTCGAAACCGTGGCCGAGGAGCGCTGCACCGCGCTGCACGGCGTGCCGACGATGTTCATCGCGCAACTCGACCATCCCGAGTTCGGCCGCTTCGATCTGTCGTCGCTGCGCACCGGCATCATGGCGGGCTCGCCCTGCCCGATCGAAGTGATGAAGCGCGCCGTCGCCAAGATGCATCTGTCCGAGATCACCATCGCCTATGGCATGACCGAGACCAGTCCGGTCAGCTTCCAAAGCTCGACCGACGATCCGCTGGAGCGCCGCGTTTCGACCGTCGGCCGCATCCATCCGCATATCGAGGTCAAGATCGTCGACCTCAACGGCCGCATCGTGCCGCCAGGCGTGCCGGGCGAACTATTGACCCGCGGCTACTCGGTGATGCTGGGCTACTGGGGCGACGAGGAACGCACGCGCAAGGCGATCGACGCCGCGCGCTGGATGCATACCGGCGATCTCGCAACCATCGATGCCGAGGGATATTGCAACATCGTCGGCCGGATCAAGGACATGGTCATCCGCGGCGGCGAAAACGTCTATCCGCGCGAGATCGAAGAGTTCCTCTACCGCCATCCCAAGATCCAGGACGTGCAGGTGATCGGTGTGCCCGACGAGCGCTACGGCGAGGAGATTTGTGCCTGGGTGAAGCTGCGGCCGGGCGTGACGGCGACCGAAGAGGAAATCCGCGCCTTCTGCCGCGACCAGATCGCGCACTATAAGGTGCCGCGCTACATCAGGTTCGTTGACAGCTTCCCGATGACGGTGACCGGCAAGATCCAGAAATTCGTCATGCGCGAGCGCACCATCGCCGAGCTTGGCCTCAAGACGGCGAAGACGGCGTGAGTTGCGGCGCTCTTAGATGTGCGAAATCACCGCGCGCGCGGCGTTGGTGATGCTGACGTCGGTCGCGGTGGCGCTGATCGCCTCGGCGTACCACTGATCGACCGCCTGCGACAGCAGCAGGCTGCCGCGCTTGCGCAGATCGGCGCCGATGATCGCCTCGAGCGACCGCAGCCGCGCGAAAAGCTTGCGGGTCGCGGCCTTGCGCCGCTCTTCCGCCTGTTGCGCCAACGCCTGGCGCGCCGGGCTCTCGCCCGGACGGGCGGCGGCCGGCTTAGCCGCAGGCTTGGCATTCGCCGCCTTGGCGGCAACCGGCGTAGCCGGACCGATTGGCCGCGCGAGCTGCCCCGGCAACGGCCGCACCGGCATGCCCGGACGCGGCGGCAACGGCAGCGGCGTGGCCGGCTTTTTCAACGCAGCGAATTTCTTAGGCGGCAGCGCCGCCTTCTTCGCCGCCGGTTTCTTCTTGGGCGCGGCTTTGCTGCGAGTGGTCATTCATGCCCTCCGACGCGGGCGCCGAGCCCGCAAAATCCTTAGTACCGCCCTGTGGGTCGAGCCAGAGAAACCGGCTAAATGCTTATACAATCTGGAATTTCCGGCATTTTGCCGGCCGCCCGAACGGTCCCCCCGGCGCCCTGCATGGCCCGGTTGTATTTCATTATAAGTAGCTGAGCCGACGCGCTATTTCCATAACTCTCTGGGTGAAGCCAGTTCGGCACCCAGATGGAGATAATAAAAACTACATTTTCAGAGGCTTACGCGGTGTTCCTAAAGTCGTCCAGGCGCTTTACCGCCGCTCATTCGGCTTGGTGCCCGCGGCTGGATTTGAACCAGCACTCCGGTTTCCCGGCACGGATTTTAAGTCCGTTGCGTCTACCATTCCGCCACGCGGGCACACTGAGCCGAGGGGCATCCTAACAGCCCGAATCGGCCCTATTCGAGGGCAGGATTGCCGCCCAAGCCCTTGACCATCGCCACCACCTCGCCCGCCGCCTGATCGAGCCGTGCCGCGTCGCGGCCGCGCAGCACCAGGCTTACCCAGAAGCCGCCGCCACGGCGGAACGCCGGATAGGAGCCGATGTCGAGGTCACGGAAGCGGTCCTGGATGGCGGCGAGTCCCTGCGCCACCGTGCCTTCCGGCAAGTCGCAGCCGACGGTGCGCGACAGCACCGGCGGACCGCCTTTGAGCGTCGGCTTGACGCTATCGAACATCGCTTGCATCACGCGCGGTATACCGGCCATGACAAAGACGTTCTCTTTGCGGAATCCCGGTGCGCGCGACACCGGATTGGCGATCAGCACGGCGCCTTCGGGCGTGTGACACATCCTGAGCCGCGCTTCGTTCAGATCCTCCGGCTTGAAGATCGCTTGAAAGATCGCCAGCGCTTCGGGGTTGAGTACGTTCTTGACGCCGAAGGCCTTGGCGACGCATTCGGCCGTGATGTCGTCGTGCGTCGGGCCGATGCCGCCGGTGGTGAAGACATAGTCGTACTTGGCGCGCAGCTCGTTCACGGTCGCGGCGATGGTTTCGCAGATGTCGGGAATGACGCGCGCCTCCTTGAGCACGACACCGACCTGCGCCAAACCTTGCGCGATATAGGCGAGATTGGTGTCCTGAGTCCGGCCGGACAGGATTTCGTTGCCGATGACGAGAACGCAGGCGGTGTAGATTTTGCCCGGCGCGGCAGTGTCGTTCATGCGCTTCCCTTAGCGCCAATCGCGCAGCGGAGCAATCGGCTCAGGTTCGCGAACGGCAGCCTCATCCGTGCGTATGCCGGTGATGGATGTCGGGATAGTGCGGATGGCTGTGCACCAGCCGCGCATGGACGTGACGATGGCTGTGCGGCTCGCCCGGCGGGTCGTTCGGCGCGTGCACATGTTGGTGATGCTCGTCGTGCCAGTGCCAATGCTCGTGCTCCATCGGCTCGTGGACGTGCAAGTGCTCATGCTGCTCGGTCAGATGAATCACCACGCCCGCCGCCATCAGCGCGGCAGCCACGAGGAAAGTTACGGTGACCGGCTCGCCGAAGCCGACAATCGCCAGCGCCGCGCCGACAAACGGCGCAGTCGAGAAATAGGCCATCGTGCGCGCCGCGCCGAGCTCGCGCAGCGCCACAACGAACAGGCTCAGGCTGACGCCATAACCCAAAAACCCGATCACGCCGGCTGCGGCGATGGCGCGCAATGGCGGCCATTCGCCACCGAGCGCCAGCGCGAGCACGACGTTGACGGCGCCGGCGACGAGACCCTTGATCGCGGTAATGCGCAGCGGATCGGCACCCGAGATCTTGCGCGTCAGATTGTCATCGATCGCCCACGCAAGACAGGCGGCGGCGATCCACAGACTGCCCCAGTCAAAACCGAACCGGCCGCCCCATGAAAGCACTGCGCCGCCGGCGACGATCGCTGCCGCGCCGAGACCGATCCCCAGGTCGACATATTCGTGAAAGATCCTCCAGGCGATCGCCAGCGCGAAGACGCTTTCGAGATTGAGCAGCAGCGCAGCCGTCGAGGCCTGGGTTTCCACCAAGCCGAGCATCAGCAGGACGGGGCCGGCGACGCCGCCGACGATGACCGTCACAGCGAGCCACGGCAGGTCGGCCGCACGCAGCGGCGCCCCTTCCGCCGCGCCGCGCCAACGCCGCACGCCGACGATCACGGCAAGGCCGATGCCGGAGGCGAGATAGAGCAACCCGGCGAGCAGCCACGGACTCACCGCGCCCAACAGCACCTTGGCCAGCGGCGTGCTCGCCCCGAACAACGCGGCGGCCCCGAGCGCGCAGGAAATCCCGCGGCCTAGGCCGCGACTCGGTGTCATCCGTGGATGATATTCGCGCCGCCATCGCCTTGCGAGCGGGTCGCAAAGCGACTATCTCTGACGGCGTGATGAATGATCAGGTTTCCCCTGCCCTGCGCCGCGACGAGCCCGGCGAACGCCGCATCCGCCTGCACGGACCCGACGAATTCTCCGGCATGCGCAAGGCCGGACGGCTGGCCGCCGAAGTGCTGGATTTCATTACGCCTTACGTCCAGCCCGGCGTCACCACCGACAGGCTCGACCGCTTGTGCCACGGCTTCATCGTCGACCACGGCGCGATCCCGGCGCCGCTCAACTATCGCGGCTTTCCGCGCTCGATCTGCACCTCGGTCAATCACGTCGTCTGTCACGGCATTCCGGGCGACCGCGTGCTCGAGGCCGGCGACATCATCAACATCGACATCACCGTAATCCTCGACGGCTGGCACGGCGACACTAGCCGCATGTTCCTGGTCGGCGACAAAGTCAGCGTCAAGGCGGCGAAGCTGGTCGACGTCACATACGAAGCGATGATGCGCAGCATCGCGGTGGTCAAGCCGGGCGCGACGCTCGGCGACATCGGGCATGCGATCCAGTCCTATGCCGAAGCCTTCCGATTCTCGGTGGTGCGCGATTTCTGCGGCCATGGCGTCGGCCGTATCTTCCATGACGCGCCGTCGATCCTGCATTTTGGCCGCGCCGGCGAAGGTCTGGCGCTGCGCGAAGGCATGTTCTTCACCGTCGAGCCGATGATCAATGCCGGCCGCTACGAGGTGAAGATCCTGAGCGACGGCTGGACGGCGGTGACCAAGGACAAGTCGCTGTCGGCGCAATTCGAGCATACGATCGGCGTGACCGCGACCGGCCACGAGATCTTCACCCTGTCGCCCAAAGGCTGGACCAAGCCGCCTTACGCATTATAGATTTTGCGCCGGCGCTCGTCGCGACGGGGGGAAAGCGATGCGGTCGTTGCCTTCAATCCTGGGCATACTGGGTTTTATTGTGCCGCTGGCGGCCGTCATCGGCCTGCCATCGGCTGCGCACGCGGAACGCTGGTACGGCAGCGGTGAGGTCTGCATGGACCTCGACAGCGTGCATATCATCACCAACGACAACGGCGCTCGCTACG
Source organism: Allostellaceae bacterium (assembly GCA_035632055.1). Taxonomy (GTDB): domain Bacteria; phylum Pseudomonadota; class Alphaproteobacteria; order ATCC43930; family CGMCC-115725; genus REEB95. The sequence continues at coordinate 5,944 of DASQHO010000015.1, read as the reverse complement.
TCACTTACCGCCAGAAGCTGTGCAGCGGCAGCGGCATCCTGCTATGGGCTGTCGCGGCGAGCGATTGCGATCGCCTGCGTGCCAACGACACGACCGTCGACCTCTACGTCTATAACGAGAACGATCAGAAGTGGGTGAACATGATGGAGTATTTCAGCTTCCCCACCGACCTCGACGTGCAATACACCAACGCCGGCATTGCCTGTAATTGGGCGTTTCCGAAATTCCCCTGAGCCCCGCTGCGTACCAACTTGGCGACGCGGCCTTTAGACGCCGAGATGATGGTGCAATACCGCGGCGTGATCCCGGACCGCCTGCGTATTCACGCCCCCTCGGTCAGCGGTCCGGCGGAAGCGTCGCATTTCGGGGCGCTCTCTTGGACGCGCGTTGCCGCCATCCGCTCGCGATAGAACAGCGATAGGGTTACAGCGACCAGCGCGACTGCGAAATAGAGGGAGAATTGCGCCGCGACGATCGCAACCAGATTGCGCGGCCACGGCGGGAGGGCGCTCGGCGGAATCCGCACGAGCGCCTGCCCGAGCAACCCGTTTAACCCGGCGCCAAAGACAGCGCAGAGGCTGACGACCAGGCTCAACTGCGAGGTCGAGCCGCGCTGCATCTGCCATGCCCGCCGCGGCGAAAGCGGATGACCAAGAGCCGCCGCCGGCAGCATCAACGAGCAACGGGCGACCAATCCCAGGGCGAGAACGCCAACGAGCGCAATCAGGCTAAAAGCCAGCCAGAACACCGGAACGTGCAGCAGATGACGATGCAAAAGTGCCTGGCTGTAGAACCGAAGAATAAACGCGGCGGTGGCGAGGCCCGCGTAGCCGGTTGCAAACAACATGACGGCATACGCGTTGAAACGCCCATAAGCGACCCAAAAGCCAGTTTCGGCTCGGGCTTCGCCGGCGATCTGGTGGGCGCGCACGGCAAAGACCTGCAAGCATAGGCCGAGGACGATTGCCGAGCCCGACGCCGGAACGAGCAGCGTCGGCACGCCGACACGCAGCCAAAGCGAATACCACAGACGATCGATCAGCGTTGCCCCGGCCGCGGCGCCGACCGAGAGAACGAACGGAATCGTAGCGTTGACGACAAGGCGCCGCGATCGCAGAGCCGTCAGCCGCATGACGTCGACGGTATGGCGGATCAGACCGCGGACGGCTGCCGGCCAGTATGAGCGCGGCTTGGTCGCGGCAGCCACGCCGACCACCGCCAGCACCAGCCCAAGCGAAAGCGGACCCGGCACGCTGCTCCCGTTGAGGGTGTACCAATTCGCCAACGCGAAATCCGTCATCGACGTCTCATACTTGCCGTCGAACAACTCATAGAGGCCGCGCGCGTAACGTGGAGTCACAATGCCGGGCGTCAATTTCAGCATCGTGTCGATCTCGGCGATTGCCGTTCGGTAATCGCGCCGGGTAAAGGCGATGACGCTGAGGCCGAAATGAGCTTCGCTGAGGTTGGGGTCCAGGCGCACAGCCACCTTGAGATCGTCGGCGGCGCGATCGGTTTGCCCCATTTGCATGTAGGTCAAACCGCGACCACCGAAGGCATCGGCGTAAGTCGGGGCGAGCCGGATCGCCTCGCTGTAGTCGGCAACAGCGCGGACGTAATCGGCCTTATCGTAGTACGCAGCTCCCCGGTCGGCGAAAGCCGTCGCGTAGTCCGGCCGCAACCGGATCGCCGCGCTGTAATCCGCGATCGCGCGATCGTGGTCGCCGCTTCGATTATAGGCGACGCCGCGATAATTGAAGGCCGCAGCGTTGTTGGGATCGCGGCGAATGGCCGCGCTGTAATCGGCGACGGCATCGTCGTAGTCGCCCACATCAACATAGGTATGGCCGCGGTTGATGAGAGCTTGCATGTCCTTCGGGTCGAACTGGATCGCGGCGGTGAAGTCTGCGATCGCACGGCGATATTCGCGTTTGTCAGAATAGGCCGCGCCGCGGGCGTTGAATGCCGTCTGGTCGTTCGGTGCAAGCGTGAGCGCCGCGCCGAAATCAGCAATGGCACGGTCATATTCGGCCTGCCGGATATAGTCCAAGCCGCGGCGATCGAGAGCCCTGCCGAAATCCGGCTGGAGACGTATCGCCAAGCTGTAATCCGCGATCGCCCGGCCGATCTCGCCTTTTGCGTCGTAGGCTAATGCACGATTGAGCGCGGCAACCGCGAGCTCAACGGGAGCTCCTTCGCCGGCCGACAGAATCGCGCTGCAACCGGCGATGGCGGCATCCGCATCGACACCATAGCAATGCGCCCAATCGTCATCGCGGCTTTGAGCTCGAGACGAAGCGGCAACGACGAGAAATACGATCACGACCGCAATCGCATGGCACCAGCGAACCACGATCCGCGTCATGGCCTCGGCCCCTGGACCGTCAATAGCCGCCGCAGTTCTGTCGTGCCGTTGCATGTCACCGGCGGCGGACGCTTGATCGCGGTCAGACTCCGAGATGGCGGTGCAGCACTTCCGGATGATCGCGTACCGCCTGCGCGCTCAACGCTTCGACCATGTGCCCATTGTTGATGATGTAGACGCGATGAGCGAGCGTCATCGCGGCGGTAACGTTCTGCTCGACGATCACCAGCGTCTGCCCCGCTTCGGCGAGCGCGCGGCACGTCGCGAGCAGGTCGCGCACGATGATCGGCGCCAGTCCTTCGAACGGCTCGTCGAGCAGGATGACCTTGGGATCGCGCACCAGCGCACGTGCGATTGCCAGCATCTGCTGCTCGCCACCCGAGAGGTCCGTGCCGCGGCTGCGGCGGCGCTCGCGCAACCGGGGAAAGACTTCCCAGATACGATCCAGTGGCCAGCGCGATTTCGCGGTGAGCCCCGCCAGCACAAGATTTTCCTCGACGCTCAAACTGCCGAAGATGCGGCGCTCTTCGGGCACGAGCTGGAGTCCATGGGCGGCGATGGCGTGCGACTTGAGTCCGTGGATCGGCACGCCGTCGAAGACGATGCGACCCGAATGCGGCCGCACCATCCCGATCAGGCTCTTGAGCGTCGTGCTCTTGCCGGCGCCATTGCGGCCAAGAAGCGCCACCACCTCGTTCTTGGCGACCTCGAGCGAGATGTCGAACAGGATGTGGCTGTCGCCGTAATAGCTGTTGAGCTTCTCGACTTCGAGCAGCGCGCTCATGCGGCGACACCGCCGAGATAGGCTTCCTGCACGAAGCTGTTGCGCTGGATCTCCGCCGGCGTGCCTTCGGCCAGAACCGCGCCTTCGTGCAAAACGGTGATGCGCTCGGCGAGTTCGAAGATCGCGTCCATGTCGTGATCGACGACCACCAGCGTCCGACCGCGGCGGATGTTCTTGAGCAGCGTCACGGTCTCGGCGCGTTCACGCGGACTCATGCCGGCAAGCGGCTCGTCGAGCAGCAGCAGCGACGGCGACGACGCCAGCGCCAGGCCGATCTCGAGACGCCGCTTCTCGCCGTACGCCAGGTCGGAAACCGGCACATCGGCGCGCGCGGTCAGGCCGACAAGCGCCAGCGTGCTTTCGACCTGGGCGTCGAGACCCGGCACGCGTTCGATCCGGCGCAGAAAATCCAACGAGAACCGGCCGCGCCGCTCGGCGAGCGCGGCGATGACGACGTTGGCGCGCACGGTCAGCCGGTTGAACAGCTGATTGACCTGATAGCTCTTGGTCAAGCCCAGCTGGCAGACCAAGGCGATGTCGAGGCCGGTGATGTCACGGCCGTGGAAGATGATATGGCCGGAGGTGGGCTGCAACTCGCCGGTCAGCATCTTGAAGAAGGTGCTCTTGCCGGCGCCGTTCGGCCCGATGACGCCGCGCAGCTCGCCCTGATTGACCGCGAAATTGATGTCGCGGTTGGCAACCAGGCCGCCGAACGACTTGGTGATGCCCCGCGCTTCGAGCACCGGTCCCGAGAATGGTGTCTCGTCGCGGCGGCGCGAAGGACCGACGGTGGCCACGACGGCGGCGGCGGCTGGCGGCGTCGTTTCACTCTCGTTTTCGGCGGCGCGCCGGCGCGCGGCGAGCAGTCCGACAGCATCGCGCAGACCGCCAATCAAGCCGCGTCGCAGGAAGCACACCAGCAGGACGAAGATAAGGCCGAGCACCAGCTTCCACGCTGCACCAAGATTGAGCGACTGTTGGAGGAAATCACGCAGCGACAGCCAGACCGCGGCGCCGACCAGCGGGCCGAACAACGTGCCGGTGCCGCCGATTACGGTCTGCATGATCAGCTGTCCCGACGTGTCGAAGGTGAAGGCTTCGGGCGGCATGAACGCTTGCAGCATACCCAGGAGTCCGCCGGCAAAACCGGCGTAAGCGGCGGCGATGACGAAAGCGGTCAGCTTGTAGCCGTGAACGTTGTGACCAACAGCGGCCGCGCGCAGCGGATTTTCGCGGATGGCGCTGAGGATCGCGCCGACCGGCGAACGTACGATGCGCAGCGCGACGACGATGCCGACGAAGTAGCAAACGGCGAGAAACCCGTACATCGACCAGTCAGTGCCGACGCGGTAGTGGAAGCCGAAGAGAGCGAATTCCGGCGTCGGAACGCCCGGCAGACCATTCTCGCCGCCGGTCCATGCCGATAGCGGCGAATTTTCGAGAAAGAAGAACGTCTCGGCGATCGCCACCGTGATCATCGCGAAGTAGATGCCGGTGCGCCGCAAGGCGATGAGGCCGACCAAGTAGCCGGCCGCCGCCGCGACGATCATGCCGATCACCAGCGCCAGCACGACGTTGGACATGCCGGCGCGGGTCAGGAGATAGGCAGCGACGAAGCCGCCGGTGCCGTAGAACGCCGACTGGCCGAACGACAGAAGGCCGGTGTAGCCGAAGAGCAGATCGAAGCCGATGCCGAACAGGCCCCAAACCAGGATCTGGTTGGCGGTGCCCGGCGCGAAACCCAACAGCGGCAGCACAAACGGCGCTGCAATCAGCCCGAGCGCCGTCAGAATCTCAACCAGGAGCGCGCGACGGCCGAGCATCAGGCGCCGCCGCTCATGTCCGGCTCCGCGTGCCGAGCAAGCCTTGCGGCCGCAGCATCAGGACGAGCGTCATCACCACGAACAGCATGACGCCCGAATAGCTGGGATCCACCATCGAAGTCAGACTAAGGATTTCGCCGGAAATCAATCCGCCGAGGATCGCGCCGGTGAACGAGCCGACGCCGCCGATAACCACAACAACGAAGGTTTCGACCAGGATCGCGTCGCCCATATCGGGCGTCAGCGAGACCACCGGCGCATTGACGATGCCGGCGAACCCCGCCGCCATGGCGCCGATGCCGAAAACGACCATGAACACGCGATCCACGTCGATGCCGAGCGCGTCGACCATCGCGGAGTCCTCGATGCCGGCGCGCACGATCAGGCCGAGCCGCGTGCGGAAGAGAACGATGAACAAGGCCACCAGCGCGACGGCGATGATGCCAACCACGGCAAGCCGGTAGGTCGGATAGAACATGAATCCGAGCGAGGTGATGCTGGCGGCCCAGGACGGCGGCGGCACGGTCTTGGACAGGCTGCCGAAGAACAGCCGGATGACCTCAACCAGGCAAATGCCGATGCCGAAGGTGACCAGAATCTGATCTTCCGCCGGCCTACCGTAGAAGTAACGGATGATGACGCGTTCCATCAGCACGCCGACGACGGCGAGAAACAAAGATCCGGCGATCACGGCGATCGTGAAGGACCCGGTTGCTTCGTAGGCGACATAACCCGCATAGCCGCCGAGCATGAACATGGCGCCGTGCGCCAAGTTCAGCACACCGAGCGTGCCGTAGATGATGGTGAGGCCGGAACTGATCAGCGCCAACAGGGCGCCGAGCGCCAAACCGTTGAACAGCTGCGAGACGAAATTAGACCAGGTGACCATTGGCGCCGATCGTGCGAAACCACGAGCTTACGCGAACGCGGCCACGAGCGGCTGCGCGTCCGGCGCCGTGGGGGGGGGGGGGG
>DASQHO010000014.1:0-34618 GCA_035632055.1 Allostellaceae bacterium | reverse complement strand
GACTGGCCATTCCCGAGCGCTCGACGGCCGAGATGTGGACGAACACGTCCTTCGAGCCGTCTTCCGGCTGAATGAAGCCGAAGCCCTTTTGGGGGTTGAACCATTTTACGGTGCCGATCGTCATAGTGTCGTTTTCCATGTAGCAAGTGGTGCCGCCGGGCGGGATCGCGCGGTGGATCGGAGATCGATGGGGTTTCGGGATGCAGGTCCGGCGCTCTCTGGAGCGAAGGCAGCGTGCCGAGGACCCGCAGCGAGTCGATAGGTCCACTGATAGGCGTTTAGCCGCCGGATTGCAAGGATTTAGCCTCCATGCCCTCAATCGCCGCCGAACGGGCGGCCGTAATCCGCCGCGCCCGGGCCTGGCTCCGCACGCCTTATCACCACGGGGGCAGGGTTAACGGCGCGGGCGTCGATTGCGCCATGTTGCTGGCCGAAGTCTATGCCGAAGCCGGCCTCGTCCCGCCTCTCGTCATTCCGCATTATCCGCCCGACTGGCACCTGCATCGGGAATCCGAACGCTACCTCGGCGTGCTGCTCGATCACGCGGTCGAGTACGTGCCGGATTTCGCTGGCGCCGATCACCCCCACCCTGGCCATCCCCCTTTGAGGGGGAGGGAACGGGAGGGGGGTGAACTGCCGCACCGCTCCATCCTTCCCGGCGACATCGCACTGTGGCGGTTCGGCCGCTGCTTCTCGCACGGCGCGATCGTCGTCGCGTGGCCCATTGTCATTCATGCCTACCTTGGCCGCGGCTGCGTGCTCGAAGATGCCGAACGGGCCGAATGGCTGTCGCGCATCGGCGAGGGCAGGGACGCACAGCCGAAACCGCGGCCGGTCAAATTCTTCACGCTCGCGCGCTGGGCGCAAGCGGACGCAGCACCATCCGATTTGTCGTCTTGTGATTTCCCCTCACCCAGCTTCGGGTAAGGCTCGCGACGCTCGCCAACCCTCGGCGAACTTCTCCCCCCAAATTGGGGGGTATAGGGAGGGTGTCGGCAATTGCCAGATTTGGCAACGCCACCCGTTCTCATTTCTGCAGGGGACACACCTCGGTTTCCATCAAAATACCTAACGCGGCGTCTGCGGAACCGGAAGCGGGCCGTTTTGACCATCAGGCAGAACGATTTTCATATCTTGGATCACGCTAAAACCATCGCGCGACCGATCTGCAACATGCCAATAAGTATCGTTGATTGCTGTTACCGTTCCTTTCGGCCCAAAGATTATGGAGTCTGGAATTAGCTCGGTTTCCGCCTCCAACGCGACGAATACATTTTGATTCTCGCCGATGCTGAATTGTGCTGGACCGATGGTGACCGGCAATGGTGAGCGATCTCGCCACGAAAATTGATAAGTTCCTGCCGGTAATTCGATGAACATGCACTCGTTTTTGTTCACACCGCCTACCTTTACACCGTTCACATAGAAATCCGATGGCATGCCGACTTTAGAATCCCAAAGCCAACTGTGATATGTCCCTAAGAACGCATAGACATGCGCTTTACCATCGTTGACCGTTCCCATTTTTACGGCTGCCGATAGTGGCGCTGGCGCTGGCGGTTGCACTGCTGGCGTTGTGCACGCCGCAAGAAACAGGCCGATAGAAAAAAGTGGGATCGCTTTCATATTACGCCGATAATGTGCGTAGCCGTATGAGTTAACGGTCTTGACAACGGCTGCTCCGTCTAAGGCCAGCCTCCTAGGCTATTCGTTGGAAACAGCGAACGCCTGCTTAATGATAGGAACAGCCTTTTCAATCTCTTCTGATGTCCGCACGTTCATGGCTACACCGCCGTCATGTTTAGCGTGCATGAAAAATTTTTTCTTGGAGGCGTCCATCACGATATCGGATGGATCGTCGGCCTCGCTAAAATCGAGCGCGAGAAGGAGAGTAAGCCGGTGAGCTCGAGGAAGCACCTCCAGAAAGAAGGCTGGCCCGTGATAGCTAATCGAGTTCGGCTCCACGAGTTCAAGGATATTGCCATCAAGCGACATAATCCGCTTGCGTAACACTTCGAAAAGCGCCTTTGCGTCCGCGCTCATTTCTAGTCTGCTGATGTCATGTTTTGCGGCTAGCTTCTGCTTTTCAAGGTGGTCAGCAGCAGCCACTAGGCTTTGATCAACTAATAAGGCCGGCCAGGCCTTCAATGAGCGCTTTGCAAGATCATTCGTGCGACGATTCATTTCCTTGGGAGTCCATACCGGTTGTTCACGGACATACTTGTTTAACCGCACAGAGCTGTCTGAAAAACCGCCTTCAATGGTTTTTTTGTCGTCGAACTCCCGATCCGAATACTTGCTGTTATAACCAGTGAGCGTCAGATTACCCAAGCGATGTAGCCAGGTTTTTTGAAAGGCTTTCCAATCCGGTCCGAGCATCTCGCGCCAACCTTTCCGCAGCCGCTCGTTCTGCGGCATGATATGCTCGATGGAATAGCTTGAGGTATCTGTAGGCTCCTTCGAATCATAATTTTCCAATCCTTCGAGGAGATGCCGGCAAACGCGCAGGCCATACAGATCGCCTTCCTGCAATTGGCGTTCAAATTCTTCGTCCGAGGGAAACCGGTAATTCTCATGCTGACGTGCCAGCGCCACTTTTAAGTCTTCGAGAGGATGTTTCTGCCCAAGCCCATATGCGAGGTTCGCGAAGATTTGCCAGTAGCCACGAGTTTGATAGCCGCAAATGGCGCGCCGAACGGTGTAGCTTTCGATGAGCCATAATGCTTCAAGCAGCTCTTCTTCGGACAATGCGCTCCGGTGATCCCGCAATTCGAGCAGCTGCATTACGAGTATTGCGGGAGCATCGACGTGCCGCCGAATTTCACCCATAACTAGCGCGCGTTCGCCTTCGACCTCGCGTCCTATACTAAAGGATGCATAATGTCGTCCGTGCCGCAATATGTCTTCCAGAGCCTGACGTAAACTGCCCCTGTCTTCCCGCAAGGAAGGAAAAAATTCCCGAAACGCATAGTAAATCTCAGAGGCCTTCTCTTGCTTGCTGGCTTGCGTCTTCAAAGCCACGTAGTCTCTGGCGAAAGCGTCGAAGGTCCATTCGGAGCCCCTGAAAAGAGCTTCAATTTTTGCCCAGTAGGTTTCATAGAGCTCTGTTTGCTCTTTTTCTGGTAACCGCATCAGAATGAAATTGCGGATGAGGTCCGCTTGGCTTAGATCGACACCCGTCGAATTTAAGCTCTCGAAAATAAGCTGTGGGTCATCGGTTTGCCGATCTAGGGCGACATCCACAATTACGAGGCGCCCTATCCCGCGATAGACCTCGGCCGGATCAACCGTAAGGAGCCGTTGGCGGAAATAGTTGTAATTATCCCGTATATGGTCCGATGCGTCTTTAGGGTGTTCCTTACGGTCGATGATCGCGCGTAGGGTTGACTGGTCTTGGCGGCGCAGAACGAGCTTCTGCTCCCGATCACCTTCTTCTTGAACATTCTTTAGAAAATATGCCTCGATACGATTTGGTGTGGGGTCATTCTCACCACCTCCCACCCACTTACTCTCGTGGATACGGTCTCGTAGTGCCGCGAGAAGCAGCGTCACAGTCGTCAGGCGTTGTTGACCGTCGATCAGCATCCAGCGGGTAAAGCCGGCTAGACTGTCGCCTGTGGCGATGTAAACAATCGAGCCTAAGAAATGGCCGCGATCACCCGTTGTACGCGCGGCGCGTAGCACGTCATTCCAGAGTTGTGCGCACTGCGTGTCCGCATCCCACGTGTAATCCCGTTGGAAAACCGGAATTACGAATTGCGTGGTGCCGTTAATAATTTTCGTAAATGGCGAATCGACGGCTTTCATGGGCAAGTCTATGAGCGTGGACGGTTGAACATGCACGTTTCATCCATCCCAGACTATTGGCCTGAAGGCCGAAAAAATCCATTGCCAAAACGACTGGGAAAGTAATTCTGAATGGGACGTGCTCCAGTATTCTATTTCGTCAATGAGGCGAACAAACCGCCTGCACATCGCGTGCACCACAACAACAGTGCGTGCCCGCCGGGCCCCGATATCCCGCAGCATGAACGCTGCGCAGGCACCGGCAATTATCGCCTGTGCGACGACTGTGATAGGCTGAACGGTCAGGGTCGCCAGCCCACCGGCTTAACGCCGGCGCGGTTGGTGATTGGCCGGAGCGCTTCACTTAGGGCCAGAACTACAGTTTGAATGCGACCCACTGTTGCCAAACCCGACAACTGTGTTTCAGCGACAAGCTTTGGTATCTAATTGACGTTGCCAAGACGGTGGGCGATTGGAAATACACTCCTAAGGAGGCGGTCGATAGAGAGTTTTACGACCGGATCGATTAGGTTGGGCTGACGCTGATTCTTCTATTAACGCTGCGAGATCTAAGACTCAGACCGATATTCTACATGCTGATATTCGCGAGGAAACGATGAATCAATTTTCGATCGAATTGGATCATGCGTGGAAATGGTTTGAGTTCCATGCGGCACAGAGAATGACTGTGTTCAGATTTTATCTGATCATGGTCGGTGCGCTAGGTGCCGGGTACATCGCAAGTCTTAAGGATGATCACGTTGCCATCGCATTGATCATCGCCGTATTTGGGGCAATCGCGTCGGTACTATTTTGGCGATTGGACCAGCGCGTGAGCGATTTGATTAAACATGGCGAAAATGCATTGTCCCAGATAGAAAACCAGTTAGCACAATCCTCGGGAATTAGCGATATCAAGATCATTATAAAGACGGAACAGAAATCGAAATGGCCACTGAACTCCTATCGCCGGATCTTCCGCACAATATTTATAATGGCGTTCTGCTGTTTCTTGATAGCTGCAATTGTCCCAGTCTATAGGGCGATAAATGCGACGCAGGTCGCCTCTGAAATTTGCACCAGATTGGCTGGATTTCTGAAATAGCTGGAATCCTGAATAGAAGAGACAACGTTGCCAAATCCGGCAACCGCGATCCCTATCCCTATACCCGTCTCCCCCCAAATTGGCGGAGAAGGAAGGGTGAGGGGGCGATGCTCTGGACCGAACGATTGATGCACTAAAAATCCATGGCCGGACTTTTTTCCTCGCCCAAGAAGACGCAGGCGAAGCAGCATCCTGCCGTCTCGGGCCTGCAGATCCAGACCTCGGCCTACGGCAAGGTCATTCCGATCGTCTATGGCACGACGCGGCTCGCGCCCAATCTGATCTGGTACGGCGACTTTCAGGCGATCGCGCATCAATCGTCGCCGCCGTCGTCGGGCAAGGGCGGCGTCACCGGCGGCTCGGGCGGCAAGGGCGGTGGTGGCGGCACGACCACCTATACGTACAACGCGGCGGTGATGCTCGGCCTGTGCGAGGGCCCGATCCAAAATCTCGGTCAGGCGTGGGCATCGAAAGAAGTGACGACGCCCGCGGCACTCGGCCTCTCGGTGTTCACCGGCGCGCTCGGTCAGGCGCCGTGGGGCTATCTCGCGACCAATCATCCGAGCCAGGCGCTCGGCTACAGCGGCACCGCCTATGCCGCCGCTGCGCCTTATGCGCTCGACGGCCAGGGCCAGCTGCCGAACAACAATTTCGAGGTCGCGGGATTTTATGCCAATTCGGTTGCCGGCTCGGCCGATGCCGATCCGTCGCTGGTGATCGCCGATCTCTTGACCAATGCGCGTTACGGCGCCGGCTTTCCCGCGGCGCGCCTCGGCGATCTCTCGACTTATCAGGCCTATGCGCTGTCGGCCGGCTTGCTGATCTCGCCCGCCTATACCGAAGCGGCCTCGGCGGCGAAACTGCTCGACGACATCGCCACCTTTACCAACAGCGCCTTTGTCTGGTCGTCGGGCGCGTTGACGCTGGTGCCCTATGGCGATGCCGCGCTGTCGGGCAACGGCAAAAGCTACACGCCGCCGGCCGTGCCGCTTTACGACCTGACCGACGACGATTTCCTGTCCAACGCCAGCGCCAGCGGCGCATCGAGTTCGCTCAACAGCGATCCGGTGCTGGTGACGCGCAAGCGGCCGTCCGATGCGCTCAACGACATCAAGGTCGAATATCTCGACCGCGCCAACCAGTACAACACCGCCATCGTCGAAGCCTCGGATCAGGCGATGATCGACGTCTACGGCCTGCGCTTCGACCAGACGCGCCAGGCGCATTTGTTTGCCGATGCGGCCGCGGCGCGGCTGTCGGCGCAGCTTCTGCTACAGCGCCAGGCGATCCGCAACGCGTACCAGTTCACGCTCGATCAGCGCTACATCCTGCTCGATCCGATGGACATCGTGACGCTGACCGACGCGCGGCTCGGCCTGTCGCGTCAATGGGTGCGCATCACCGAGATCACCGAGAACGACGACGGCACCTTGCTGGTCGCGGCCGAGGAATATCTCGCCGGCACCGGCGCCGCCGCCAGCTATAGCTTCCAGCAGGGCGCCGGCTACAGCGTCAACTACAACGCCGATCCCGGCGACGCGCTGGCGCCGATCGTCTTCGAAGCGCCGGTACAGATCGCCTCAAGCGGCCTCGAAGTCTGGCTCGCCACGGCCGGCGGCGCAAATTGGGGCGGCTGCGACGTCTATGTCTCGAGCGACGGCTCGACTTACAAGCGCGCCGGCCGCAAGCACGGCCCCTCGCGCATGGGCGTGCTGACCGCTGCGTTTTCCGCCGGCAGCGATCCCGACACCAGCGATACGCTCGCGGTCGACCTGTCGGAATCGAACGGCGCGCTGCTGTCGGGCACGCAGCAGGATGCCGATCTCGGCCACACTTTATGTTGGGTCGATGGCGAATTCGTTGCCTACGAAACCGCGACCCTCACCGGCGTCAACCGCTACAGCCTCGCGACATATATAAGGCGTGGTCTCTACGGCTCGGCGATATCCGCGCACGCCGCCGGCGCCGGCTTCGCGCGCCTCGACGACGCGGTATTTACGCTCGCGTACGACAAAAGCCAGATCGGCGCGACCGTTCACATCAAGCTGGCGTCGTTCAATCTCTACGGCGGCGGCTTGCAGCCTCTCGCGTCGGTCGCCGATTACACTCACACGATTCAGGGCCCACCGCCGCCCGCCAACGTGACGGGTTTCTCGGCGCAGCAGACCGGCGGCGCCGTCGTCTTCAAGTGGAACGAGGTCGCCGATTTCGCGCTCAAGGGCTACGACATCCTCTACGGCCCGCAAGGTGGCTCGATCGCGTCGGCGACGTTCTTGACCGAAAGCGCCCGCGGCACCGAGATGACCAACGCCGCCGTGCCGCCCGGCACCTGGACCTTTTATATCCGCGCGCGCGACGTCGCCGATCAGTTCTCGCCCGCGCCGGCGACGGTGGATCTTATTGTCACCAATCCGGATCCCGTGATCCTTGATGAACAGGCCGCGCCGTTCTGGTCCGGCACGCTTTCGGGCTTCGTGCCGCATTGGACCGGCGTGCTGGTGCCCGATTCATCGGCGCTTGCCAGCGCGCACACCAACGCGGACCTGTTCGAGCGATTTGTTCCTTATCCAGTGGCGGCGTCGAGCTTCGCCACTTCCGCCGCCGACACCGGCTTCGACGACACGCTGCGCGTCTGGGCAAATATCGCGACGACATTGGGTCGCGGCCAGACGGGCACGCCCGAAGCGAGCCTCGCCATCGACACCTGGCTCACCGGCGCGTCCGATCCCGGCGCCTTCACCGCCTGGACCATCGGCACGGTCGCCATGCGCTATCTGCGCGGCGCGACTGTGTTGACCAACGTCGCAGGATCGGTCGCCTGTCTCGCCGGCTTCGAGCTGGTCGCCGACCGCGCGCCCAAGATCGAGAACTCCGCCGCCAGCGTCGCGATATCCGCCGGCGGCAGCGGCATCGTCTTTCCGTCGCCCTATCACCTGCCGCCCAACGTGCAGGTCACGCCGCTGGGCTCGAGCGCTGTGAGCGCGACCGCGACTTCGATCACCACCACCGGCTGCACGATTCACGTCTTCGACCACACCGGCGCCGATGTCGGCGGCAGCGTGAATTGGAGCTCGACCGGCGAATAGCCGTTATCGCTGCCCCCTCGAAACCCTCTCCCCCGCGTCTGGGGAGAAGGAAGGGTAAGGGGGTGTCCTCGACCAAGCCCAATTAGGACTCATTCGGAGCGCCCATGACCGTCGCCCAATTCCTGCAGACCAACTACACGACGCAGACGGGCACCGCCTATCCGCTGGCGATCGATGCCGATTGGGCGGTCGCGGCGCGGCTGATCGATAATTTCGCGCCGCACGCGCAGCCGGCGCCGGACATGACGGTGGCGCTCGACGCCGGTCATTTCTTCAACGGCGCGGCGCTCACCGAGGTCGCGGCGCAAGGCACCGGCGCGATCACGGCGCCGGTCGCCAATCCGCGCATCGATCGTGTGGTTGTCGACCGCGTCACCGGCGCGGTTTCGGTCGTCACCGGCACCGAGGCCGCTTCGCCGGTGCCGCCCGCCATTCCCGCCGGCAAGGCGCCGGTGGCGCAGGTCCTGTTGCAGACGACGTCAACGGCGATTGCGAATTCCATGCTCACCGACGAGCGCGATCTTGCGTCGCTCGGCCTCGCCTCGGGCGCCTATGCGACCGTCGGCACCGCCGCGACGCAGAACGTCGGCACATCCGCCGGCGACGTGGTGCAGCTCGATGCGAGCGGCCGCCTCCCGGCGGTCGACGGCTCGCAGCTTACGGGCCTTGGCGCCGTGCCGTCGGGCGTGGTCGTGCCGTTCGCCGGCGCGAGCGCGCCAGCCGGCTGGCTCCTGTGCTACGGCCAGGCCGTCAGCCGCACGACCTATGCCGCGCTGTTCACCGCCATCGGCACGACCTTCGGCAGCGGCGACGGCTCGACCACGTTCAACCTGCCCGATTTGCGCGGCCGTGCCGCCTTCGGCGTCGACAACATGGGCGGCACCGCGGCGAACCGAGTGACCACCGGCGGCAGCGGTATCAACGGTTCGGCGCTCGGCGCGGTTGGCGGCGCGGAGATCGTGACGCTGACCCAAGCACAGATGCCGAGTCATTCTCACAGCTACATCGAGGTAAGCGGCACCACGACGGCCGGTGGCTCGTGCCAGCTGGCACCATTTACGAGTACAGCAGGATCAAGCACAGGAAACGCAGGCAGTGGCGGCGCACACAACAACATGCCGCCGGCGATCATGCTCAACTCCATCATCAAGACGTGAGGCTTCGATGGCGCAATTCCACATGCATCCCGATGGGATCGTCTATGTCCGCACGCCGAATGGCGTCTATGCCGACACGCCCACGAATTTTGCGCTCGACCACGGCGCAGCTGTCCCGGCGCTCCCAACCGGTGCGGTACAGGCGCTTTATGACGATGGCAGCAAAGTGCTTCAGTTCTTCGACGCCAAGAATAACCAGATCGGTTCCGGGCAAGTGGGCGCCTGTGGATTCGCCGACGCCGCGATCGCCGTAGTTTCCTCACTGCTCGCGGCGCAGGCCAAACGCGCAGCACGTCCACCAAAGGCGACGCCACCGGCCGTCGCGACCGGTAAGCCGGTCGGAAGAGCGACGGTTGCATCCTGACCGTGGCCGCCCCGCGCATGATTCCGCTCTCGGATCGTTATTACGCGTACGTTTTCGAGAGGGCGGGCGACGAACTGCCGTTGCACGATCACGCCTTCACCCATGACACGGTGGTGGCGAGTGGTGCGGTGGAGTGGTTCACAGAGTGCCGGCGCGAGGCAGTTGAAGCCTGGCACATCATCACGTTCCCGGCTGGCGTGCGACACGGAATTGTCGCCCTTACGGCCGGTGCGGCGGTTATTCAATGCAATCAGGTTGAATGATGATCTCAGCGCGCAAAGAGATCGTCGAAGCCGCCGAATGTCCTGATCAGCCGATAGCCACGCTGGGCTAAATGCCGCTGCAATTTGGTGTCGCGACTATTGTTCTCAACCGAAATTACTTTGACGTCGAAGGTGGCGAGATCGAAATCTCGAAGAATTCTCCACTCGGAGCCCTCCGTATCGAGCGAAAGGTAATCGATGCGCTGGATAGTGTGCTCTAGAAGGATGTCATTTAACGGTCGGACCACAACATCGTATGTCTTTTGGTTATGTCCGTGTTCGCGAATCAGCCGCGCGTGGTGCTCATCGAGATTGGCCTTGAGGCCGCTGTACATGAGCTCATAGGGGCCGGGCATTTCGACCTCGACAAACGGTGCATGCCCGGTGCGGTCGCCGACGGCGCAGTTAATGCAAATCGCCGAACGGTTGGCCTCCAATTTCTCGAACGCCGGGGGCAAGGGCTCCACACAAAGGCCAGTCCAGCCCAGCTTCTCGAAGAGAAGTGTATTGGAATAAAGCGTCCCGTCGTAAGCGCCGATGTCGACAAAGACTCCGGGCTCGGTGCGGCTCTTGAAGAACGTCTCGTAGACGAAGCGATCCTGCCCATGCTGCGAGAAAGACTGAATTTCTGCGCCGGCGTCCATCACGGCACAGGATGCCATGCTCCGTAAACTGCCGCTAGCGCGGCAATAAAATCTGACAGCCACGAACCCGTCTCAGGCGAAATTCCCACCCATGTTCTCCCGCACCTATAACGACGTCGCGCGGGCGCTCGAGCTCGCCCGCACGGCGCGCGCCCAGCTCGAAAAGCACGAAGCGGTCTGCGCCGAGCGCTACACCGAGATTCGCGAGGCGTTGCAATCGATCCGCGTCTTCCTGACGCGCTCGGTGCTGTCGCTGGTCGCCGGATTGCTGCTCACCATGGGCGCGATTTTGCTCCGCCTGTTCGAGGCGCGCGGCATCCTGTGAGCGACGATCCGGTATTCGATGCCGCCGTTGCCGTCGTTCTCACGCACGAAGGCGGCTTCCAGAGCGACGCGCACGACCCGGGCAACTGGACCGGCGGGTCCGTCGGCGCCGGCGCGTGCGTCGGCACCAAATACGGCATCTCGGCCGCATCGTACCCGCGTCTTGATATTCCGAACCTCAGCGCCGCCGATGCCTGCGCCATCTATCGCCGCGATTGGTGGGATCGGCTCGGCCTCGCGCGCTTGCCGCCGCCGCTGGCGGCGAAGTTGCTCGATGCCGCGGTCAATCTCGGCGCCGGTCCCGCGACCATCTGCCTTCAGCGCGCGTTGAACGGGCTCGGGCACGCCCTCGCCGAAGACGGCATTCTCGGTCCTGCCACCATCGCTGCCGCGCACGCCGTGCCAGCCGATGCCGCGCTCGTCGCGTTGCGCGCGGCGCTGGCCGCTCATTATCGCCAGATCGTCGCCCGCCATCCCGATCGCGAGCGCTTCCTCGCTGGCTGGCTCACCCGCGCTTATGCCTGACCGGATCTAACCGGCCGCAATCATGCACGTCGTTACCGTCGTGGCGCTCGCGCTTTGCGCCACGCTGCTTTTTGCCACCCTCAACGATGAATGAACGGAGGACTCCATGACCAATATCGAAACCGCCGCCAAGCAGGATGTTGTCGCCGCGCGCGCCGGCATTCGCGGCTGGATGGCGGCGCATCCTTTCCTGTGGGGCGCGCTCGCCGGCGCCGTCGGTGCGGGTGTCGTCGTCTTCGCGGCCCTTGCGTGGTGATCGCGCCATGGCCTTCGGCATCGACGACCTCATCGGCAACGTCCTCGGCATCGTCAACAAGTTCATCCCCGATCCGGCGCAGCGCGCCCAGGCCGAAAGCGAGCTGCGCAGCTCGCTGGTGAGCTGGGATTCGGCGCAGGACAAGATCGACGCGGCGGAAGCGGCGAGCCCGTCGCTGTTCGTCGCCGGCTGGCGGCCGTTCATCGGCTGGTGTTGCGGCGGCGCGCTTGCGTATCAGTATCTGCTGGTGCCGCTCGCGCTGTGGGCGACAAGCTGGTCGGGATATGTGTTTCCGCGGCCGCCCGCGCTCGACGACACGCTCTGGCAGCTCATGTTCGGAATGTTGGGCATGGGCGGTTTACGGACCTACGAGAAGATCAAGGGCGTCGCCGGCGACCATTGATTTCGCTTGCGCAATCCTGCCATTGCCGAATGGATGGTGACTTGCCGCGGTCGCCGCGATAAATCCTCTGCCCGAAGAGAGGGCAGACCATGGCCATGTCGGCCACGCGCGCGGCAGGGCCGCCGCCGCAATTCAGCCATCGCGAGATTCTCAGCATCCTGTCCGGCGCTCTGATCGGGCTGCTGCTCGCTGCGCTCGATCAGACCGTCGTGGTCACGGCGCTGCCGGCGATCGCCGACGATCTCAACGGCATTCAGCATCTGTCGTGGATCGTCACCGCCTACCTGCTGACCTCCACCGCCTCGACGCCGATCTACGGCAAGCTCAGCGATCTTTATGGCCGCCGCCGGCTGATCATCATCGGCATCGGCATCTTCGTCGCGGCTTCGGCGTTCTGCGCCTCGGCGCAAACCATGGGTCAGCTGATCACGGCGCGCGCGCTCCAGGGCATCGGCGGCGGCGGCCTGATCAGCATGTCGCAGGCGATCATCGCCGACGTCATCTCGCCGCGCGAGCGCGGCCGCTATCAGGTCTATATGAGCGGCATCTGGGCGCTGGCCAGCGTCGGCGGCCCGGTCTTGGGCGGCGTCTTCGTGCAATACCTGTCCTGGCGCTGGGTGTTCTGGATCAATCTGCCGATCGGCGCGCTCGGTCTGGTGCTGTGCTGGAATGCGCTGAAGCGCTTGCCGGTGCACAGTGGCTATCCGCGCATCGATTATCTCGGCGCCACCATCCTGATTCCGGGCGTCGTCGCGCTGCTGCTCGTCGCCAGCTGGGGCGGCGTCGAATTTCCCTGGCTGTCGCCGCCGATCCTCGGCCTGACAGCCGCCGGCATCGTGCTGCTGGCGTTGTTCGCGGTGCAGGAGGTGCGCGCGCCCGAGCCGCTGCTGCCGCCGCGCCTGTTCGCCAGCCCGGTCGTCCTCACCGCCAATCTCATCGGCTTCGTCGTCTCCGCCGGCATGTTCGGCGCCACCGTGTTGCTGCCGGTGTTCATCCAGCTCGTCCTCGGCAAGGACGCCGGCACCACCGGCCTGTTGCTGATCCCGCTGATGGGCGGCACCGTGCTCGGCGCCTATCCCACCGGCCAATGGATGCGGCACAGCGGCCGTTACAAGAAAGCGCCGATGCTGACGCTGTCGTTCGCTGTCGTCGCATTCGGCGCGCTCGCCTTCGCCGACGGCGCGTCGTCCGCCTGGTATGTCGAAATCTTCATCGGCCTGCTCGGCATCGGCATGGGCGGCGCGATGCCGGCAACGCTGGTCGCGGCGCAGAACGCCGCCGAGGCGCGCGACATCGGCGCCGCCACCGCCAGCGTTGCCTTCTTCCGCTCGCTCGGCGGCTCGTTCGGCGCGGCCTTCCTGTGGGGAATTTTGCTGGCGGCGCTCGACGCGCGCCTGGCTCAGGTCGGCGCCGCCGGCATGGCGAACACGCTGCTGCGCGGCGGCACCGATGCGTCTTCGGTCAGCGCCGTGGCGCGCGCCGCGCTGCCGAACGCGCTGGCGCATGGCTTCCACTGGGCCTTCGCCTGCGGTGCCGTGATCATGGCGGTGGCGTTGGCCTTGACGCTGTCGTGGAAAGAAATTCCGCTGCGCGCCCATACCGCGCGCGCCGAGCCGACGGCGGAGCTTTAGCTTTCATCGTCGTCGCGAGGCCCGCGCGCTTGGTGAAGATCTCTTTCCAAAAAAGTGGGGTGAGTTATTCTCACCTATCGAGCGACCGCTAATGCAACTGTCGGGGGGCGGGTCGTATGTCAGCAGGATTAGCAATTTTCCTGGTCGGTCTGCTTTTTGCGACCGTCTATCTCTACTCTATCACCCGAACCCAATGGAACTGGCGGCGCATCGCTAAGTTCAGTGCGCTTGGAACCAGTGCAATCATTTCAGTCCTCGCCGTTGGCTTTGCGGCGCTCATATGGGGGTATTCGGGCGCTTCTGTCGTTGTCGTCGCGGTCGGTACAATCGCGTTAGCGAGTCTCTACATAGTGACCCGCCAGCGCTGGAACTGGCCAAAGATCGTAAAACGCGCCCGGACCCCTGCAGGTGTAATTTGCGCTCTCGTCTTCTTGGCGGTTCTCGGAGTTTCTACTTATAGAGACCACCAGCGGGCGGTAGCCGAACAAGAGCAGACGCGTAAGGCCAAGAGAGAGGAGCGCGCGCGAGCTTGTAATGCCGCCGAAATAAAACGCCTCGAACCGATCCTAGCCCGGGCCAACGACGCTGTTACCGAATCAATGACATTGGATGACGCCAAGAAGGCGCTTGACCCTATCCTAGGAATGCCGACTGAGATCGACGTCCCATCAGACAATATCAAACAGAAGGTGCTCGTGGGTCAGCTTCAGCCGAAGTGTGACTCGGCGTTTTATTACCTGATCAACGTGATAGCTGACGAACAAGGAAAGTTGACGTGGTTTCGCGTGTGGGCGGAGAACGCTCCCGAGGGATATTCAACTGGACCGTTTGGCTCTTTGCCCCAGTATACGAGTGATTACGGATCGAAAAGGTCCGAAGCAGCCGCTGCCGAAGCTCGCAGACAGACTGCTGCCCAACAAGCCCTTGCGGACGAGCTGCGGCGCAAACAAGCTGCCGATCAGGAACGACAAAGGGAGGTCGAAAGGGACGCGATATTGCGCAGTCTTAGTTGGCTGAATTTTCGGGCAAAGTGCTCTTTTGCGAGTTTCGCTTCAAATGCGACGTCGAGTTGCGGATATGTCGAGTTCAGTTTTGCCATCAAAAATAACTCAAACAAAACGATCACTAGCTTAGGATTTGGCTGGGATTTATATGCCACGCGAGCAACTTGTCCCAAGCAGCTGTCAACAAAAGCGCGAGTTCCCGAATACGAATTTATCGGACAGAAAATGACGCTTCGACCGGGGGAAAGTAAGGGGTTTGATTTTACCTCCGAATTGCTGCCAACGAATTATTCGTTAGGGAGCTTACCATCTTCTATCTGCTTCAAAATAACGGACGTTAGGTTTTCCAATTAGCCTCGCCGGTCGTTACGTCGCGGGTGTTAGGCGTTGCGCCAGAAGCCGGCGAGGTCCTGCGTCACCGCCAGCGGCCGGCCCGCTGGTGGCAGCAGGTGGATCAGCAATTTGATTCGGCCACCTACGACCGCCGGGCTTTCGCGCGCGCCGAGCCGACCGCCGAACTATAGAGTTGTTCAGGCGTCGGCGCCGGCCTTTGACGCGCGCTTGGGCCGCCGGACGACGCGCACTGTGCTGCTGTTCTTTCCGCCACCGCAGAAGAACCGCCCGCCGCCGTCGGATTCGAGGCCCGCGACAGCGACGCCGGGCGGCATCTCGAGCGTCTCCAGCACCTCGCCGCTGCGCGGATCGATGCGCCGTATTTCGCTCTGCTCGTTTTCCCAAGTGCCGTGCCAAAGCTCGCCGTCGACCCAGGTAACGCCGGTGACGAACCGGTTTGATTCGATGGTCCGCAGAACCGCGCCGGTTTGCGGATCGATCTGATGGATTTTCCGGTTGCGATGCTGCCCCATCCACAGGGCGCCCTCGGCCCAGGCGAGTCCCGAGCCGCCGCCCGGCGGCGCCGGAATCGTGCCGAGCACGCGGCCGGTCTGCGGGTCGATTTTCTGGATGCGCTCGTCGGCAAGCTGGAACAGGTGCGTTCCGTCGAACGCCGTTCCCGCATGCGCCGCAACCGCGATCGAGCGCCCTATCTTGCCGCTGGCCGGATCGAAGGCCTTGAGCGCGTCGCCGGCCGCGAACCAAACGTTGCGGCCGTCGAAGCTCACGCCGGCGACACGGTCGACGCCCGGAAACGGGCCGTATTCGCGGATGATTTCGGCGGGGGCTTTTTTCATGTCGCCATCCTAGTCGCCCGGCAGCGGCGCGGGGAGTAACAAGGCGGTCGCGAATCCCGGCAGCGGCGGCGTCGTCCAGCGGCGGGCGCGTCCGCGGCCGAACGCCTGGACCTTGCCGTCCGCCGCCAGCGAATCCAGCGCCCGCTGCACGCTGCGCTGGCTGGCGCCGAGCGCCAGCGCCAAGGCCGAGCTCGACCACAATTCGCCGTCGGTGAGGAAGGCGAGCACCGCGGCATGCTCGTCCTCGACCGGCTGCGCCAGCACGACGATCTCGCGCGCCCGGCGCGGCATCAGCGCAAATCCTTCCCGGGTGGCGCTCACGATCGCCATCGCGCGCAGCGCCGCGCGCAGCCGGCCGATCTCGACCCGCAGCCGCGCGCGATGCGACTCATCGGTGAATTTCGCGCCGAAGGCGCGCGCCAGCAGCGTCGCTCGCGGCACGTCGCCGGGCCAGGCTTCGGCCAAGGCGCGCGCCAGCGCGAACAGCACCGGCCGCCGCTTGAGCGAAACCGTCTTGCTGCCGTCGCGCACGACATGGTGGCACGCATCGACCACCAGCGCCCTCGACGCCAGCAGTTCCTCGACCTCTTCCAGCCGCAGCGGCCGCGCTTCGTCGCGCGCGATTTGGCGCGCCGCCGGCGCATTCAATAAGTGAGACGCGCTTTCGACCTCCGCCGACAGCGCCGGAATCGCGGCCGCACGCGCCGCATGCTCGGCCTGCGCCAGCGCCGAGCGCGCCGCCTTCGCTTGCAGACGCCGGATCGCGATCCCGGCGACCGCCAGCGCATGGACGGCCTTGAACGCCGCCGGCAGCGGCGCGGGATCGAGCGCCGCGAGCATTCTCTCCGCTTCGCTCAGGCGCCCGATCAAGAGCAGGCGCCGAACCTCGAGATACCGCGCATGCGCGGCGTTCATCCGGTCGCCATGCGCTTCGAGCGTCGCCCGCGCCGCGTCGAGCGCCTTCGCCGGCCAGCCGAGATCGCGCGAGGCGAGGGCGATTTCGGCCTGGGCGACGACGCAACGCGCGCGGGCCACCGCCTCTTTGCCGCCAAAGGCGCGTGCGGCTTTGCCCAACAGCAGTTTCGCCCGGACGAAATCCCCGAGCTGCGCCATCGCGATGCCGCGCAGCGCCAGCGCCGGCGCGTCGCCGCGCAAGGCGACGCGGTTCAGCGCGCCGAGCGGATCACCCGCCGCGAGCGCGCGGGCCGCTGCCGTGATCAGCGAGTCCATCGGAATCCCGCCACACTTGTAACTCCCGCCCTTCGTACCCCCGGCGCTAAGTCTAGCCCACGATCAACATGTGACGGGAGTACGGACGATGACGACGCACACCACCGGAACTCGCCAACAATGGCTCGCCGCGCGGCTCGATTTGCTCAAGGCGGAGAAGGAATTGACGCGGCGCGGCGACGAGCTGGCACAACGCCGCCAGGCGCTGCCCTGGGTCAAGGTCGACAAGGCCTACCGCTTCGACACCGACGACGGCGGCGCCGGGCTGGCGGATTTGTTCCGCGGCCGCTCGCAGCTTTTGGTCTATCACTTCATGTTCGGGGCCGACTGGAAGGCCGGCTGCCCGTCCTGCTCGGCGATCGCCGACGGCTTCAACGGCTTTGCCGTGCACCTCGCCAACCATGACGTGATGCTGTGGGCGGTGTCGCGCGCGCCCATTGCCAAGCTTCAGGCTTATAAAAAGCGGATGGGCTGGACGTTCCCGTGGGCGTCCTCGGTCGGCGGCGACTTCAATTTCGACTTCGACGTTTCGATCACCGAAGAGCAGCAGCGCAAAGGCGGCGCCGAATACAACTACGAGCGCGGCGGCCATCCGCTGGATGCGGCACAGGTGCCGCCGATCGTCGCCGAATTCGCCGCGATGTCCGGCACCGACGGCCCGACCTATCAGCGCGAGCGTCCGGGCATGAGCGCGTTCGCGCGCGAAGACGGCGTCGTCTATCACACCTATTCCACCTATGCGCGCGGGCTGGACGGCCTTTGGGGCATGTATCAGTGGCTCGACCGCGCGCCCAAGGGCCGCAACGAAAGCGGCGTCTGGTGGCGCCATCACGATAAATACGACCAGCGCTGAGCGGCGGGAGGCGGCAATGGCGATGACGAATTCGACGCTGCGGCCGGCCGGCTGGCTATCGCTCGCGGCCGCTCCGACCTTCGCGCTCATGGCGGCGCTCACCATCGGCGCCGATCATGACACGCCCGAAATGTTGTGCTCTGCCATGCCGCATTCGTCGGCGCTCGATGGCATGGCTCCGATGTACGTGCTGATGAGCGTCTTCCATGTCGCGCCGTGGCTGAAGCTCATTGCCGCCTGGCGGCGCGCCGCCGCTCAGGTCTCGGCCGTGGCCAGCGCCGGCCGGCGGGCCGAAGGCGTGCGGCCGACGCCGATGCGCAGGCTCAACAGCGCCGCAACCATGCACAATCCGCCGGCGCCGACGAAGGCCGCGTTGTAGTTGCCGATGTCGGTGTGCAGCAGGCCGGCGCCATAGGCCGCCGCGGCCGATCCCACCTGGTGCATCACCATGATCCAGCCGTACATCATGCCCGCGTTCTCGACACCGAAGGCGTTTGCGGCCAGCCGCACGGTCGGCGGCACGGTCGCGATCCAGTCGAGGCCATAGAAAATACCGAACATCGTCAGGCCCCAGAACGACAGGTCGAACGCATAGGGCAGGAACAACAGCGACACGCCGCGCAGCGCGTAATACCAGAACAAGAGGTATCGGCTGTCGAACCGGTCGGTGAGCCACCCCGACGCCGTCGTGCCGAAGAAATTGAACACGCCCATGAAGGCGATCAGGCCCGCCGCCGTCGTCTCGGGAATGCCGTGATCGACGCAGGCGGGAATGAAATGCGTGCCGATCAGGCCGATGGTGCTGGCGCCGCAAACGAAGAAACCGGCGGACAACAGCCAGAAATCGCGGTGCCCGATGCCCAGGCCCAGCCCCGCCATTGCCGCCGACAGCGGATTGACCCGCGCCGGAATGATCGCCGGCGCATCCGCCGCCGCGCCATAGGCGCGCAGACCCATCTCCGCCGGATGGTCGCGCATCACAATCCAGGCAAGTGGAATGACCGCTGCCACCGCCGCAGTGCCGACGAACACCGACGCCCGCCAGCCGAAATGCGTCACGACGCCGGCAAACAATGGCAGAAAGATCAACTGTCCGGCCGCCGTGCTGCCGGTGAGGAATCCCATCACCACGCCGCGGCGCGCGACGAACCAGCGGTTCGCCACCATCGCCGCCATCACCATCGCCGCCGCGCCGGTGCCGCTGCCGAGCGCCAAACCCCACAGCGGCCATAGATTCCATGGCGCGGTGATGAACGGCGTGAAGCCAATGCCGATCAGCGCCAACAGCAGCGCGCCGACCAGCGTCTTGCGCAAGCCGAAGCGGTCGATGCAGCCGGCGGAAAACGGCCCGACCAGGCCATAAAGCAAAAGCTGGATCGCGATGGCGAGCGAGATCGTCGCCCGGCTCCAGCCGAATTCTTCCTGCAGCGGCACGATCAGCACGGTCGGCGCCGAGCGCATGCCCGCCGCCACCGTCAGCGCGACAAAGCTCATGCCGACGACGACCCAGCCGTAATGAATCTTCGTCTGCCCGGTTTGCGCGCTCGCCTCGGCCATCGCGATATCCCTCGACCGTGGCGAAGGGTACGGGCGTGCGATTGCCTGGCGCGACACATGCTTGCGCATGCCTCGCTTGCGAAAGCGCGGGTGGACGGGCCAGCCCGCCTTTTCCCTTCAAATCTCTTTGGAATCCGTAACGCCGCTGGCGTCTGTGCCGGTCCGGTTATTGATCGCAGCTTCGGCTGCTGCGTTGCGGACGTGCGCGTTACAAATAGTCGTTGAGCGGACCGTCATTGTAGCGGCTCATGGCTTCTTTCCCGGTTACAGCCCGATCCGGCGGCTTCAACTTCTTGCAGCGCGGGCATTGGAATCTTTCATCGCCAAGTGTGGTAAGCCCCACGCCGAACATGATTTGCGGTGGATACGTGCACTGGCAAAGGTGATAGCCGAGCACCTGGGCAATTTGCGCTTCGCCGAGGCGGATCCCGCGATCCGCCCGCCCGAGTGATTCTGTAATCGACGCCTTCAGCGTACTGTCGGGAAGCGATTCTTTCGCATCTTTGAAGAGCTCGAGCACGGATCGGATGGTGTCCATGCTGCTCTTGATGCCAGCAAGCGCGCTGTCAGCGGTCGCGCCACGTTTGACCATGACGTCGCCCCGCGAAAAGGTCGGAACCTCACTACTGATCAGTAATCTATCACGATTGAGCAACCGTTGTTAGAGGTCGATCGCCCGGCACGCGTGGTTGGCCACACTAGGAATATGTGTATGGTGTGAAAACGCCAGCGATCCGCCGAATGTGATCGACGTGCGACGGTCGCATTTAACGTTCGCGTCATGCGTACACGGCTGAATTTTATGCTGGCCGCCTCGTGCGCATGGCCGGCGCTGCGGCTCGGACGTGCGCGTTACCGACCTTCCCGCGGCGGACCGGCATTGTAGCGGATCACGGTGTCCGTCTTGGCGGCGGGCTGATCTGATGGTTCCAGCTTCTTGCAGCGCGGGCACTGGAAGCGCTCTTGGCCGCGCACGTTCGTGCCAACGCCGAGCATGATCTGCGGCGGAAACGTGCAGTGGCAGAGGCGATAGCCAAGCATCTGGGCAATCTGAATTTCGCCGAGCTTGATCTCGCGGTCGGCCTTCTCGAGCGATTCGATGATCGTCTTCCGCGTGCCGTCCGGCAAAATATCTTTGACGCCCTTGATAAGATCGAGCACGGACCGAACGGTGTCCATGCCGCTCTTGATGCCGGCAAGCGCGGTCGTAACGGTGGCGCGATCGGTGCTCATGATGTCGCTCCTCCAAAATGTCGCGACCTCACTATTAGTAGGCTATCACAATTAAGTGATCTTGGTCTGGACTCAATTGGCTCGCACGAGCCGTCTTCCATACAGGGATATGCAAACCATCCGCAGCCGCGCGCGATCCACCGGATTTGATTGAAACCATCCGGCGCGTAACGATCACATTTTACGATCGCACGATTCGGATGCTGCCGGTTTTATGACCGCCGCTTGGTGCGTTTGGTCGGCGCCGCGGCGAGCGGATCGTCGGGCCACGGATGCCGCGGATAGCGGCCGCGCATCTCGCCGCGCACTTGCGGATAGGCGTTGCGCCAGAATCCGGCGAGGTCCTGCGTCACCGCCAGCGGCCGCCCCGCCGGCGACAATAAATGAATCAGTAATTTTATTCGGCCGTCGGCAACCGCCGGGTTTTCGCGCGCGCCGAACATCTCCTGAAGCTTCACGCCCAACACCGGTGTCGCGCCGCCATAGTCGATGGCGATGCGCGAGCCGCTCGGCGCGGTAATATGCGTCGGCGCCAAGCGGTCGAGCGCGCGGCGCTGCTCGTAGGAAAGCCGCGCCGCCAAAATCTCCACCAGATCCAATCCGGCGAGCTGCGTGCGGCGTGTAACACCCGTTAAATAAGGCGCGAGCCAGTCGTCAAGGCTCGCCAGCAGCGCCGCGTCGGACCAGTCGGGCCACGCTTCGCCATCGAGCCGGTGCAGGAACGCCACCCGCGCGCGCAAGCCCTCGGCTTCTCTGCCCCAGGGCAACGCATTGAGGCCGAGCGCGCGAATTCCCTCCGCCATCGCTGCCGCCACCTGCGCCGGATCGGCTCTGGCCAGCGGCTTGTCCTCCAGCACCAGCGCGCCAAGTGTCGCGCGCCGCCGCGCCAGCACGGCTTCCGCGCGCGCATCCCAGGCGATGGCATCGCTCGTTGCGATCAGATCCCCGAAATCGTCCTCGATCTCTTCTCGCGTCAGTTTCGCCGCGAGGAAAATCCGCGCGTTGCGCTGCGCGCCATCGAGATCGGCCACCGCCAGGAACTCGGCGCTTGCCAGCGGATCGCCTGCCGGCAATTCCGCGCCCTTGCCGTTGGCGAGCAGGAACTGGCCCGCTGCGCCCGGCCGCTTCTGCGCCACACGGTCCGGATAGGCGAGGGCGAGCAACCGGCCGGTCTCACCTGCGTCGAAGCCTTCGCCGCGGATGCCGAGACGTTGGCGCAGCTGGCGCGCCGCGTCGCGCGCGCGTTCGAGTCCGCCACGATCGAGGGTCATGCCCGGCGGCAGATGCTTGGCTGCGCCGCGCTCGCCCATCAACCCGGCGCGCAGGCGGAAATCCGCATCGCGCGCGCTCGGTGCGGCGCGCAGTACGTCGCGCTCCATCAGCAGCGCCGCAATCGCGCAGGCAAGCGCGCCGTCGCCGCGCTCCTTTCCCCGCAACACCATGTGCGCCAGCCGGGGATGCAGGCCAAGCCCGGCCATTGCCTTGCCGTGCGCGGTGATTTTGCCGGCATCGAGCGCACCCAATTCGCGCAAGAGGTTTTGCGCTTCGGCATAGGCCGCCTCCGGCGGCGGATCGAGAAACGACAGATCGCGCGGATCGGCCGCGCCCCATTGCGCCAGCGCAAGCGCCAGCGGCGCCAGATCGGCCTGAAGAATTTCCGGCGCGTTGAACGGCGCGAGCTGCATGTCTTCGCGCGCGGGCCATAGGCGATAGGCGACACCGGGCTCCAGGCGCCCGGCGCGACCGCTGCGCTGCTTGGCCGAAGCCTGCGACACGCGCAGCGTCACAAGCCGCGTCATGCCGCTCGCCGGATCGAAGCGCGGCGCGCGCATCAAGCCGCCGTCGATTACGACGCGGATGCCTTCGATGGTCAGGCTGGTCTCGGCGATCGACGTCGCCAGCACCACCTTGCGCTTGCCGTGCTGCGCCGGCTTGATCGCCTCGTCCTGCGCTGCCGGCGCCAGATCGCCGTAGAGCGGCGCGACGGTCACGTCACCGGGCAATCTTCCGTCTTCGAGCAAGCGCGCGACGCGGCGGATTTCCGCGC
Source organism: Allostellaceae bacterium (assembly GCA_035632055.1). Lineage (GTDB taxonomy): Bacteria > Pseudomonadota > Alphaproteobacteria > ATCC43930 > CGMCC-115725 > REEB95. The sequence goes on along the minus strand of DASQHO010000014.1, from coordinate 11,960 downwards.
CGCCCGGCAGGAACACGAGAACGCTGCCGCTGTCGTCGGCAAGCGCGCGGCGAACCGCGTCGGCAGCTCCGGCTTCAAAGCGCTCGGGCGCGGGACGATCCAAATTCCGGATTTCGACCGGAAACATCTTGCCTTCGCTCTTGATCATCGGCGCGTCGCCCAACAGCGCCGCAACCTTGCCGCCGTCGAGCGTCGCCGACATCACCAAAAGCCGCAGGTCCGGCCGCAGATGCCGCCGCGTCTCGAGCGCCAGCGCCAGGCCGAGATCGGCTTCGAGGCTGCGTTCGTGGAACTCGTCGAAGATCAGGCCGCCGACGCCATCGAGCGCCGGATCGTCTTCGATCATGCGCGGCAAAATGCCCTCGGTTAATACTTCGATGCGTGTCCGATTGCTGACGCGGCTTTCAAGCCGGGTGCGGAAGCCCACGGTTTCCCCTGGACTTTCACCCAAGAGGCTCGCCATGCGCCGCGCCGCCGCGCGCGTCGCCAGCCGCCGCGGCTCCAGCATCAGGAGCTTGCGCGGGGCGAGCCATGCAGCATCGAGGAGCGCCAACGGCACCAGCGTCGTCTTGCCGGCGCCGGGCGGCGCTTCCAGCACCGCGACGCCGCGCGCGGCCAGCGCCGCGGTCAGCTCGGGCAGCGCCTCGGCAACCGGCAGATCGCGCGCCGCGGCGGCAAGATCGAAGCGCGCGCTCAAAGGCCGGTGACGAATTTCGCCATCACCACGATGATCGCTACCTGCATCGCGCCTTGCGCCGCGGTGTGATGGACGTAGCGGCGCATCAGCCGCTTAATCCGTTCGCCATCCGGCTGCGGTTTCTGCATCTCGAGGCAGACCATCAAATTGGTCGGCATGAGGATGCCGAGGCCCTGGATGGTCAGCAGCACGATGATGAGCAGCGCCGCGTCGACCCAGAGATGCGCCGGATATTCGACATCGAGGAACCCCAATTGCTTCGCCAGGAAATAGCCGGCGGTGCCGGTGACGATCGCGAGCGTCGGCATCAGGAACAGCATGCGCGGAATCAGGCGCACGGCGATGGCGCGCCGCGCCGGCACGTCGGCTTGGCGCAGCACGGGCCCGATGACGAAGCCCATGAAGATGTCGATGCCGGTCCACATCACGCCCGACATGACGTGGACGAAGTTGAGGAAGAAGGCGTTGCCGGCGACGATGGCGCCGGCCATCACCGCCAGCGCCAGGGCGACCCAGCGCAGGTTCCACCAGTTGATGAGTTGCGGCGTGCCTTCCGCGACGATGCCCGTGGCCGTCATGCGCCGATCATAGCGCAAAGCGGGCGGCCGCAAGAGCCATGCTTGCCGCCGCCGCATTCCGCCCGCCATACTCGCGTCGCATGAACGTACGCGCGTTGCTGGCCGTCGTCGCCGCCGTGATCGCCGTGATCCTGGTGTCGCAGCTGCTGTTCGCGTTCTATGATTGGAACCGGCAGCAGACGTGCGCCACTGGCGGCGGGCGCAACTGCGCACCATCTATAAGGCCGAATCAGCAATAGACGAGGCGACCATGGGCGACGCGACCAGCAAGGCCAGCCAGGCGAGCAAGGCGGCGGGCAAGACCGACGCCGAATGGCAGGCGCAACTCACGCCCGAGCAGTTCCGCATCGCCCGCAAGAAAGGCACCGAGCGCGCCTTCACCGGTCAGTACTGGGACACGCATACGCCCGGCACCTATGTCTGCGTCTGCTGCGGCGAGCCGCTGTTCGATTCCAACTCCAAGTTCGAATCCGGCTCCGGCTGGCCGAGTTTCTATCAGCCGATGGACAAGGACGCGGTGAAGGCTGCCGACGACAACAGCTTCTTCATGAAACGCACCGAAGTGATGTGCGCCAAGTGCGACGCGCATCTCGGCCACATCTTCCCCGATGGGCCGAAACCGACCGGCCTGCGCTATTGCATCAACTCGGCGTCGCTCAAGCTGATGCCGAAGGACGAGAAGAAGTAGTCAGCTTCCGACCTTCAACGTCTCGACTAGCCCTTTAAGGCAGGCGATCACGCTTAGGGCGGTGATCCGGCCGGTCTTGGGATTTTCCGACGGCACGTTTTCGATCGCCATCGAAAACCGCGCGCTGTCGGATTCGACTTCGATCGTGTGCGTGTTGCGCGTGAGAGTCGGATCGGCCCAGATCTCGAGCGTCGTGCGGTCGGGGCCGATGCCGGCCAGCGACAGCGCCGCCGCGACGTTGACGTTGGCCGGAAAACCCGCGGCGCCGTCGCGCGCGCTGCCTGCGAAGACTTTCTTCGGCGCGCTGAGACCGGCGACCGAGATGCCGCGCGCGACGAGATAGGGCGCGCCTTCGAGCCCGGCCGGCGGCTTGCGCGTCACCATGCGGACGCTGCGGATTTCGCCTTCGGCGGCGGCGCGCACCGCGTCGAGGCCGATGAGCGCGCCGGTTGGCACGATGATCCGCGCGCCGGTTTTCTTCGCGCGCGCCACCAGGTCGAAATTCGTCAGCAAAGCGCCGGCCGACAGCGGCACCAAGATGCGGCGCTTGGCAATTGCCGCTTCGGCGACGGCGCGGAAATGCGCCGCCGGCAGGCACTCGACGACGATGTCGGCGCGCCGCGCCAATTCCGGCAGCGTGACGACCGGTGCCTTGATGCCCGCCGCTTTCAGCCGCGCCGCTGCCGCCTTTTTATCGCGCGCGGATACGGCTGTGAGCTTGAGGCCCGGTATGCCGGCGGCAAGGCGCTTGGCCACATCCATGCCGATCGCACCCAAACCGGCGATGCCGACCGTCAGCCTCTTGCCTCGCTTGCGCGTCGTAGGCACCCTTCCTCCGGCGCACAAGATTGCAGAACGGGCGGGAATGGGCGAGGCCGAAGATTTCACCGGCACGATGGCGGTCCTGCCGGCGCACCGCATCGATGCCGCGCGTCTCGCCGGCTGGCTGCGCGAGAACGTCGCCGGCTTTTCCGGCACGCCCGCGATCGCGCAATTCAAGGGCGGCCAGTCCAATCCGACTTATCGCATTGACGCCGGCGGCCGGCGCTACGTGCTGCGGCGCAAGCCGCCGGGCAAGCTGCTGCCGTCGGCGCATGCCGTCGATCGCGAGTTCCGCGTCATCAGCGCGCTGGCGCAGACCGGCTTCCCCGTGCCGCGCGCCTATGCGCTGTGCCTCGACGACAGCATCATCGGCACCGCGTTCTATGTGATGGATTACGTCGACGGCCGAGTGTTCTGGGATCCGGCGCTGCCGGGTCTTTCGCCGGCCGAACGCGGCGCGATCTACGACGCGATGAACGACACCATCGCGCGCCTGCATCGCGTCGATTATGCCGCCATCGGTCTCGGCGATTTCGGCAAGCCGGGCGGCTACGTCAAGCGCCAGATCGAGCGCTGGACGAAGCAGTATCGCGCCTCCGAGACCGAGCGTATCGCGGCGATGGACAATCTGATCGCCTGGCTGCCGGCGCACGCGCCCGACGATGCGGCGACGGCGCTGGTGCACGGCGATTTCCGCATCGACAATCTGATTTTCGATCGCGCCGCACCGCGTGTCGTCGCGGTGCTCGATTGGGAGTTGTCGACGCTCGGCGATCCCGTCGGCGACTTCGCCTATCACGCGATGGCCTGGCGCTTGGGTCCGGAATCCTATCGCGGTCTGCTCGGCCAGGATCTGGCGGCGCTCGGCATTCCCGGCGAGGCCGAATACTGCGCGCGCTATTGCGCTCGCACGGGCCGCGCGTTACTGGCGCATTGGGATTTCTATCTCGCCTACAACATGTTCCGGCTGGCGGCGATCCTCCAGGGCATCATGGGCCGCGTCGTCGAAGGCACCGCCGCCAATGCGCGCGCGCGTGAATCCGGCGCCCGCGCTCGTGCCATGGCCGAAGCCGGCTGGAGCCAGGTTGAGGCGATCCGAAACCACAGCGGCCGCGTGTAATAGCTCTTGGCTATCGCCATCCGGCGCCGGAGTTTCCGCCTAATCCCCAGAATATTTTGAATATATTCGTGCCGGAGTTTGGTCAGTAGGCTCCTCGGCGACAACGCGGCTCCCAAGTCCGCGCCACGCAGGGGAGGGACCGATCATGCACCGCACATCATCGATCGCCGACGCGCTCAGCCGCCGCGTCCTGTTGCGCCAGGCCGGCGCGGCGGGATTGGCGACGCTGGCGATGCCGGCTTGGGCCGAACAGATGGTGAGCCTGCCGTTGCCTGGTGGACCCGGCGACCGGCCCATCACCACCGGCTTTCCGCAAAAGGGCGCGATGATCCTCCAGCGGGCGCGGCCGCCGATGCTCGAGACGCCATTCGAGGTCTTCGACCAGGGCGTGTTCACGCCCAACGACCGCTTCTTCGTGCGCTGGCACTGGTCGGTGATTCCGACCAGCGTCAACGTCGACAGCTTCCGCCTCGACGTCCGCGGTCATGTCGACAAGCCGCTGTCGCTGTCGCTCAAGGAGGTGATGGCGCTGCCGCACATCGAATACGCCGCGGTCGATCAATGCTCGGGCAATTCGCGCGGCTTCTTCCAGCCGCGCGTGCCCGGCGGCGAATGGGGCAACGGCGGCATGGGCAACGCGCGCTGGACGGGCGTGCGCCTCAAGGATGTGCTCGACCGTGCCGGCGTCAAGGCGGGCGCGGTGCAGGTCCGCTTCAGCGGCCTCGATAACGCGCCCGTCGCCGACGGGCCGAAGTTCATCAAGTCGCTCGCGGTCGATCACGCGCGCGACGGCGAGGTGATGATCGCCTTCGCGATGAACGGCCAACAGCTTCCGCTCTTGAACGGCTTCCCGCTGCGCCTCGTCGTGCCCGGCTGGTACGCGACCTACTGGATGAAGATGCTCAACGACATCGAGGTGCTCGACAGCCCAGACACCAATTTCTGGATGAAGACCGCATACACCATTCCCGACACTCCGCACGCCGACATGAAGCCGGGCCAGACCGGCGTCACCTTGGTGCCGATCAACCGGCTCAATCCGCGCTCGTTCATCACCAACGTCAAGGCCGGCGCGACGCTGCCGGCGGGCAAGCCGTCGCCGATCCGCGGCATCGCCTTCGGCGGCGACGCCGGCGTCAAGCAGGTGGATTTCTCCGCCGACGGCGGCCAGAGCTGGCACGCCGCGCATCTCGGCAAGGACGAAGGCAAGTACAGCTTCCGCCGCTGGGAGTCGCGCTTCACGCCCAAGGCCAAGGGCAGCGCGACCCTCATGGTCCGTTGCACCAACAGCAACGGCGACGTGCAGCCCGCCGAGGCCAACTGGAACCCGTCGGGCTTCATGCGCAATCTCATCGAATCGACGCCCGTGACGGTGGCGTGAGGAGACGGACGATGACAGGCAAATTCCTCGCGCTCGCCCTGGTTTCGGCCGCGGCGCTCGTCACGCTGGCCGCCGAGGCCAAGGCGCCGGCGGCGTTGAAATCGGTCGACGTCACGCTGCCGAAAAGCGCTGTTGTCCTGCCCGATGGGCCCAACGTGGCCGTCGTGCGCAACACCTGCACGGGCTGTCACTCGCCCGAGATGATCTTGTTCCAGCCGACGCTGCCAAAAGCGGCGTGGGAGGCCGAGGTCAACAAGATGAAGAACGTCTACAAGGCGCCGGTCGATCCGAAGGACATCCCGGCCATCGTCGACTATCTGACGGCGGTGAAAGGGCCGAAATAGCCCGCCGGGCTAATCGCGGCCTTGCTCAGGCGGTCCCGGCCCTCTAAACCGGAACCGTCGGAGGCGCCCGTGGCCCGAAGCTCGTCACCCGAAGTCTCGCCGCACCTGCACGTCATCGGGCCGAACCAGCGGATTGTGCTGGCGGTGGTCGTCGGCGCGCTCGTCACCTGGCTGCTCCGGACGGTGCTGCCGTTTCCCTATCCGCTGGCGCTCGGCTGGATCGTCGGCGTGACCGTCTTCCTCGTCAGCAGGGCCGTGATCCTGTCGCGCGCGACGCCCGATCGCATGCGTGCCCGCGCGCGTCGCCAGGATCCGCTGCGGCCGGTGCTTTTCTCCGTCGTGATCGTTGCCGCTGCCGTCAGCCTGGTGGCGTTGGGGTTCATGCTTAGCGCCAAGGCCGCCGGCCAGTTGTCCACCGGACCGCGCATCGTCGTTGCCGGCCTTGCGGTGCTCGCGTCGTGGACGCTGACCCACACGATGTTCGCGCTGCACTACGCGCACCTCTACTACGGCGACAATCCATTGCGGAAAGGCGTGCAGGATCGCGGCGGCCTCGTCTTTCCAGACGAGCCGGCGCCCGACTTTTGGGATTTTCTCTATTTCTCGTTCGTCGTCGGCATGACCTGCCAGGTTTCGGATGTGCAGGTGACGTCGCGTCACATACGCCGGATGACCCTGGGGCACGGCGTATTGGCGTTCTTCTTCAACGCCGTGATTCTGGCGCTGGCGGTCAACTTCATCGCGGGTGCGATCTAAAAACCCCTTGCCAGTCGGGTCCGTCGGGCACAGATTCCCCGGTGGCTGGGGTGCCGGCAGCGTTGCCGGCTGAGATCACACCCACGGAACCTGTCTGGGTCATGCCAGCGAAGGGAGCCCGCGATCCGCGACCAAACCACGCATAATTCCTCGTCCGCCCCCGTCGCCATAATCGGCGGCGGCGCCATCGGCCTCGCCATCGGCTGGCGTCTGGCGCAGCGCGGCGTGCCGGTTGCGATTTACGAGCGCGGCGAGGCTGGCCACGGCGCGTCATGGGCGGCGGCCGGCATGCTCGCCGCCGGCGTCGAGACCGAGCCGGGCGAACGCGATCTTGCCGCGCTCAACCGGCGCAGCCTGGCGCTGTGGCCCGAATTCGCCGCCGAGCTCGAGCAGGCCTCGGGCCTGTCGGTCGATCTGCGCCGCGAAGGCACATTGATGATTGCGCTGACGCGCGACGACGCGGCGCAACTTCGCTTCACCTATGATTTCCAACGCGAGCATGGCATCGCCCTCGAATGGCTGTCGCCGCGCGAGGCGCTGAAGCGCGAGCCGCGCCTCAATCCGTCGCTCGCCGCCGCGGTCTACAGCCCCGGCGACTATCAGGCCGACAACCGCATGCTGGTGCGCGCGCTGAAGCGTGCGTTCCTCGCCGACGGCGGCACGCTGCACGAGCACGCGGCGGTGAGCGCGATTGAAGTCTCGGCCGGCCGCGTCACCGGTCTGGCCGTCGGTGACAGCCGCGTCGAAGCCTCAACCGTCGTGCTGGCGGCCGGCGCCTGGTCGGGCGAAATCGGCGGATTACCGCCGGAGGCGCGTGCGCCGGTGCGGCCGGTCAAGGGCCAGATGCTGGCGCTCAAGATGGATCCGGCTTCGCCGCTGTTGCGGCACGTCGTCTGGGCGCCGCGCGCTTATCTCGTGCCGCGGCAGGACGGCCGGCTGATCGTCGGCGGCACGGTCGAGGAAAAAGGCTTCAACGGCGATCTCACCGCCGGCGGCATTTTCGCGTTGCTCGAAGGCGCATGGCGCGCCGTACCGGGCACCGAGGAGCTGGCGATCGACGAGATGTGGGTCGGCTTCCGGCCGGGCTCGCGCGACGACGCGCCGTTGCTGGGGCCGAGCGGCGTCGCCGGCCTGGTGCACGCCACCGGCCACTATCGCAACGGCATCCTGCTCACGCCGGTGACCGCGGACTTGATCGCGCACTATGTGGCGTCGGGTGAGATCGACGCGGCGATGGCGCCGTTCACGCCGTCGCGTTTCGCGCCGCGGGTGCGCGCATGAGCGCGACCATCCGCGTCAATGGCCGCGACGAGCGGCTCGCTGTGGCCACCGTCGCCGATCTGCTGCACGCACGCGGCATTGACAGACCGCGCGGCGTCGCCGTCGCGGTCAACGGCGCCGTGGTGCCGGCGCGGCGCTGGACCGAGGTCGCGCTTGCGCCCGGCGATGCGGTCGAAATCGTCAAACCGTTCGGTGGCGGCTGACATGGACACGACGACCACCAACAAGCCCGCCGACCTGCTGACGATTGCCGGCAAGAGCTTCGCCTCGCGCCTGCTGATGGGCTCGGGCGGCTATCCCAACCAGCAGGTGTTGCTCGACGCGCTGGCGGCGGCGCAGCCGGCGCTGGTCACGGTCGCCATCCGCCGCATCAGCCTCGAAGCCTATGCCGAAAGCCTGGTCGATTTGCTCGACGAGAGCTACACGCTGCTGCCCAACACCGCCGGCTGCATGACGGTGAAGGACGCGGTGCTGACCGCCGAGCTCGGCCGCGAGGCGCTCGATACCAACTGGGTCAAGCTCGAGCTGATCGGCGACCGCGAAACCCAGTATCCCGATGTCGAGCAATTGCTGCGCGCCACTGAAGAGCTGGTGAAAGCCGGCTTCATCGTGCTGCCGTATTGCAACGAAGACCCGGTGACCTGCCGCAAGCTCGCCGACGCCGGCGCGGCGGTGGTGATGCCCTTGGGCTCGCCGATCGGCACCGGCCTCGGCATCGTCAATCCCTATGCGATCGAGCGTATCGTCGCCACCAGTCCGGTGCCGGTGATCCTCGACGCCGGCATCGGCACCGCCTCGGACGCGGCGCTGGCGATGGAGCTCGGTTGCGACGGCGTGCTGCTCAACACCGCTGTCGCCAAGGCGCGCGATCCGCGCCGCATGGCCGCGGCGATGCGCGCCGCCGTCGCCGCCGGCCGCGACGCGCGTCTTGCCGGCCGGATTCCGAAGCGCACCCAGGCGGAGCCATCGAGCCCGCAGCTCGGTCTCATCGGCGGGTGAAGCTGCCGCGCCCACCGTTGTTGGTCATCACCGACCGGCGGGCGGCGCGGCGGCCGCTGCTCGAAATCGCCGACGCCTGTTTCGCGGGCGGTTGTCGTTGGCTCAGTCTCCGCGAAAAGGATCTGCCGCACGACGAGCGCGTCGCGCTGCTTCGAAACCTCGTCGCGTTGGGCACGCGTTATGGCGCACGCATCATGGTGCACGAGGACGTCGCCGCGGCGCGCGCCGCCGGTGCCGCCGGCGTGCATCTACCGGCGGACGGCTCGCCGGCTGCGGCGCGGCAGGCGCTGGGCGACGCCGCTTTGATTGGCCTGTCGGCACACGATTATGCCGACATCGTGCGCGCCGAAACCGAAGGTGCCGATTACGTCACCTTAAGCCCGATCTTCGAAACCGCGTCCAAGCCGGGTTACGGGCCGGCGCTCGGCGTTGACGAGCTGGCCGACCTGGCGGCCAAATCGCTGGTGCCCGTGTTGGCGTTGGGCGGCATCGATGCGGCTTCCATCGGTCCGTGCCTTGCCGCCGGCGCCGCCGGCGTTGCGGTCATCGGTGCGGTGATGGCCGCGGCCGATCCGCGCGCCGCCACGTCTGCGCTCGTTGCAGGTCTGGGTCTATCCTAGGAGCCTTGTCGGCTGCGGCGTGTGCGTCTCATAGTGCCGCCGCTTTGACGCTGCGTGAAGGAGAGGCGACGTGATCGAACTGCATTACTGGCCGACGCCCAACGGACACAAGATCACCATCTTTCTCGAAGAAGCTGGTGTGCCGTACAAGATCGTGCCGGTCAATATCTCGAAGGGCGATCAGTTCAAGGCCGAGTTTTTGCGGATCTCGCCGAACAATCGCATGCCGGCGATCATCGACGACGAACCGGCGGACAAGGGCGCGCCGCTCAGCATTTTCGAATCCGGCGCGATCCTGGTTTATCTGGCGGAGAAGACCGGCAAGTTCATGCCCAAGGATCTGCGCGGCCGGTTCGATGTGCTGCAATGGCTGTTCTGGCAGGTCGGCGGCCTCGGACCGATGGCCGGACAGAACCATCATTTCTCGGCCTACGCGCCGGAGAAGCTGCCGTACGCGATCGAGCGTTACGTCAAGGAGACGAGCCGCCTCTACGCGGTGATGGACAAGCAGCTCAAGGACCGCGAATTTCTCGCCGGCGCCTATTCCATCGCCGACATGGCCTCATATCCGTGGGTCGTGCCTTATGAACGCCAGAGTCAGAAGCTCGAGGACTATCCGCACCTGAAGCGCTGGTTTGACGCGATCAAGGCGCGGCCGGCGGTTCAGCGCGCCTACGCGAAAGGCGAGACCTACCGGAGCCAGGCGATTCCCAACACCAGCCCCGAAGCGCGCAAAGTGCTGTTCGGCCAGTCGGCGGAAACGGTGCGGCGGGCGTAAGACGGCTTTGCTTTAGTGCGGCCGCAGATTGGCGTCGATCGAACAGGCGGCGGCGAAGGCGACGACGGCCACGATAATCGCCATCACGGCATAAGACAGGGACGCTTTGCCGGATTCGTCGCGAAGCAGTCGGGCGAGAAACATCATGGCGGCGCTCGTTCGGCGAAGTGATCAATCCATTTACTATGAACCGGCCGCCTTAAGCCTGATTTAAATCCGCATACGCGAGCGTCCATCTGAAGCGCGCGTGCAAAATGAAAAACCCCCGGCCATTGGCCAGGGGTTTTCCACATAAGAGCTTATACGGCAGCGTTTACGTTTAAAGGCTGCTGGCAACGGTGCTGAACGTGGCTTTCAGGTTCGTGCCGACGGTGGTGACGGCGGTGACGATCACGACCGCGATCAGCGCGGCGATCAGGCCGTACTCGATGGCCGTCGCGCCCGCGTCGTCGCGGAACAGCTTGGTCAGGGTCTTCATGGTCTCGGTTCTCCAGATGGATCCAGTGGGACGCGGCCATTGTCTCGGTTCGTCGTTAAGCCATGCTTAAAATGATCGCCACTGGCGGACGGGCCGATAGCCTGCCATGGCCAAGCTTTTCGAGGATTGCCGCGCCTTTCGGGGATGTTTACGATTGATTTAGGTAAAATTGTTTACGATTTGTTGGTTACTGGCCCTGCCGAACCGACGCATCCGATGCCGACCGTGCCTCCGCCCGGCGCGTCTAGAATTCTTTGCCGAGCCAGCGGTCGACCGAATAACGCCCGCCGCCGCGGAAGAAGATCGCCAGGAAGAGCAGCCACCATAGCAACGCGTATTCGATGCCCTTGTTCGTCCAGAAATAGCCGAAGTGCCATTGGAACCAGATGATGATCACGCCCATGTGGATCAGCAGAATCAACGCTGCCAGGCGCGTGAACAATCCGACCATGAGGCAGAACGCGCACACTGATTCGGCGAACACAGCCACATAGGCCCAGCCCATCGGGTAGGGCACGCCCATCACCTTGTCGATGTAGGGTGCTAGCGTATTCCAGCTGAAATTCATCAGCTTCTGGATACCGTGCGGCAACAGCACCGCGCCTGCGGCAAAGCGCATGAACGAATACGATGCCGGCGAGAACGTCTCATAAAGTCCGGCAAGGCCGGGAAAGATCAAACGGCTGCGGTCGACGATCCCTTGCGTCATTGCTATCCCCTTTAATGGTGGAGCAATTCAGCGCGGTCTCGCGCGTAGCGTAGCACCGCACTGCTTGGTGCGATTCATCACATCGGCGTTAGAAAGATGATGGACCGCGGGCGTCGTCAGTGGGCGACGCAGCTGAACGTCGCGCGGACCGGGATCAGGAGTGGGCAGGCAACAAGGTCGATGCCTTGGTCCACGAGCAGCGGCGTTTCGCCCTTGTTGCATTCTTCGGCGGCGATTGCCTTGACCTGATCAGGCCCAGTGGCGAGCCGGCTATAGCACACCGACACCGGCGCATCAGCCGGACTCGCGCCAGCGGCCGTTACCATTTGCTGCGATGTCTGCTGCCGCTGACCGCCGGGCCCAGGGTTGGGCGTTTGGGTTTCGAACGGCGCAAAGGCGCTGCAGCCGGCGAGTGCCAGCACGACGAACGTGACAATGATGTGCCGTATGCGGATCAATCCGCTGGGTCCTTCGCCGATGCTGCGGCTCGGCGGAGTATAGCGTCCGCCGATGCGCACGCCAGCATCCGGGATTTGCTCCTTGACGCGGTCGCCGAACCGTCCGGATACTACGGCCGATTCCAAGGGGAGCCCCGCCGACAGGGGCTGAGACACCGCGGGACGGCGCGGGAACCCTTTGAACCTGATCCGGATCGTACCGGCGTAGGGACAGGAACTCGCTCACGCGCCCCTCCGCAGACCGATCCCGC
>DASQHO010000013.1:0-8680 GCA_035632055.1 Allostellaceae bacterium | reverse complement strand
GGTACATGCGCCCGCACCGCCGAACTCTCAGGCCGCGGCGTCCCTTCCCGCTGGCACCGATCCATCTCCGCACGCATCGCGCCATCCATCCGATCCAACGGCACGTAGCTGATCCTCTGCTTCGCCATCTCTCGCTCCTTCGCTAAGATTTCAGGCTCTGGCCAATTGCGGGGGCTTCTCGTCGTGCCGCGCGGCGTCTTGCGCGCGGGCATAGTCCGCCGTCGTCTTGTATTCGGTCTGATTTTGCCGGCGTTCGATGCCCGCGACCTGGCGCGCGAAGGCAGCCATCGGTCCCGAGCCGCTGAACTCCGCGCGCTTCATCGTCAGCGACAGCAGCGTCTGCAGCGGCGTGCCGTTGAAGTTCTCGAACATCATCAGACGGCCGCCCCAATCGGTGAGATAGAGGTCGCGGATGACCCGCCCGAGCTTGATGCGGTCATAGGGCTCGCCGACCGGCCCCTGATTGAGTCGCTCGAGCCAGGGACGCAGCGTCGCATCCTGCCACTGATTCTCGCTCGGAAAGATGATCGCGGCACGGCCGCACAGATCGATCAATTCAGAAGTCATCGTGGCGATGTTTTGCAGGAAATAGGCACGGCCGAAATTGAACAGCTGGATGTCGGGCTTGTAGAGCCCGCCGGGCGTGTAGAAGCCCTGGTCTTCCGACGCCAGAATGTGCGCGAACGTCGTCTGCTGGAAGCCGATGATCTTGGCGACCCGTGTCTGTACCGCGTCGATCTTGGCGGTGCCGAGATGCTCGGTGACCAGGATCGCCAAGCCCGCCACCAGCTCGGCACGCACCGCCTGGCGAACCAGCGCGTGATAATGACCCCAGTCGAACACACGCTGCGGATAAAGCCGGGCGTGATCCGGATTACCGATATGGAAGACGTATTTCCATGGAATCAGCACGTTCTCGAACAGGATCAGGCTGTCGAGCTCGTCTGCCTGCGAGGCCAGCGGGTGCTCGATCGGGTCGTCTTTGACCACGCTTTCGCGGCAGACGATGGTCACGCCGGGCGTGTTGGCAGGGCAGACGCCGTAGACGATCTGATTGCCGAGCGCACCCGGCCGGAAGAACACACCCATATGGATGAAATCGGCGAATGGCGACGCGGTGCCCAGCGATTTGACACCGGTGACGACGATGCCCTGATCGTTGGTTTGGACAATGCGCAGGCATGGCGACTTCGCGTGCGCCGTTGGATCGGAGCGGTCCGCCTGCGGATCGACGAAATGCGGCGCGACGTTGAGGTCGCGGTCCATCGCGTATTGCCAGAAATTTCTTATGCCCTGGGCAAGATTGCGGCCCTCGGCGCCGATCGCCGCTTTCTCCCACGGTTCGGGATCGTCGATATAAGTCACCAGCATGTAATTGTTGACGTCGGGCGTGCGCGGCAACGACGCGGCGACGAAATGCTTCATGATAAATTCGTGGTACTTGCGCTTGCGGACGAGCTCCTCTTTGTTGCGATGGAGGAACCACATCATCGAACGTCGCTCGCCTTTGTCGTCGACGAAGGTGAGGACGTCCTTCAGGTCCTCGCGCAGGTGCAGGTCGTAGAACTCGGCGACACGTTCGGCATAGTCGCGCGTCAGCGGATGGGTTGCGACATTGTCGATCTTGGTGTTGCCGACCCAGACGTTGCGCCCGTCGTTGAGTGCTTCGAGATACTGCTTGCCGGTGCGGAGCATGGGCTGCCTTTCTTGCGCCTAGACCGGATGTGTCGTGGCGTAGGCGCGCCGATGATGGATAAGCGGTTCCGAGATCGTGCTGTCCGCCACCGCAACCACCCGGGCGACGAACACACTGTGCGTGCCGACGTCGTGCGCCGCGATCACAACCGCGTCGATAGCGCCGAGCGCTTCGCAATGATACGGCGCGCCAGTGGCGAGTGTGCGCCACGATTCGGACGCGAACCGATCTGCCATGGGCACGTTGCCGACACCCGCGAAGAGCTGCGACAGCGCGCTTTGCTTCCCGCCAAGGATGGAAATCGCGAGGACGCCATTGGCCTTGATGGCGGCATGCGCCGCGCTTTGGCTGTGGACACAGGCCAAAATCGTCGGCGGCGTGGGGCTAATCGCGCAGACCGCCGAGCAGGTCATTCCGGCGCGCCCGGCGGGGCCGTCAGTCGCAACCACCGACACGGCAGTCGCGAGATTGCCGAGCGCGGCACGAAACGCGTTGGCGTCGACATCGGGCAGCCGCGAAGCCGCGGGTCCGTCCGAGTCGCGCTTCAATCCGCGCTCTGCCAATTTGCTCATGTGCCCGATCCCGCCCGCACTGGCAGCGCTTATGCCGCGCCGTCCAATGTCGATCCGAGAGATAGATTACGCGTGCCGTCCGCCCTATACTATTAATCGATGGACATAAAGCGCATAACTCAAGGTTATGACAAAGGCCTCGACCTCGATCTGCATCACCTGCGGGCCTTCGACTCCCTGATGCGCGAACGCAGCCTGACGCGCGCGGCGCGGGTGCTCAACGTCACGCAGCCGGCGATGAGCAAGACGCTGTCACGGCTGCGGCGGCACTTCGCCGATCCGCTGTTCGTGCGGGTGTCGCTGCGCATGGAGCCGACGCCGAAGGCGGTCGAGCTCGCCGAGCCGGTGCGCGGCATTCTCGACCGCATGCGCAATCTCGAGACGACGCACGTTCCGTTCGATCCGCGCACGTCCAGCCGCACGTTCAAGTTCTGCGTCGTCGATGCCGGCGTCGCCAAGCTGCTGCCGCCGTTGGTGACGATGATGATGCGCGAAGCGCCGCACGTGCGGCTCCAGGTGCTGCAAGTCGACGCCCAGCAGCTCGAAGGCTGGCTCGAATCCGGCAAGATCGATTTCGCCATGGGCTCGTATCCCGGCCTGATCAAAGGCGTGCGGCGGCAACTTCTGTGGGTCGAGCGCTATGTCGGCGTTGTGCGCAAGGGGCATCCGCGGCTCGGTGCGAGGCCGCCATTGCGTACCTTCGTCGCGGAAAAGCACGTGCTGGTGTCGACGCAAGGCACCGGCCATGCACATCGGCGGGCTGAGCGCGCGATCGAAGCGGCGATTCCGCCGGCCAACATCATTTGCCGCGTGCCGATGTTCATCGCCGCCGCGGTGATGGCGAAGCACACCGACACGGTTGCGATCTTGCCGCTGTCGATCGCAACGATGCTGGCGCGCGATCTCGATCTCGATATCATCGCGCCGCCGATCAAGCTGCCCAAGATCGAGATTGCACAATATTGGCACGAGCGTTTCGACCGCGAGCCCGGCATTCAGTGGATCCGCAAGGTCTTCCCGACCTTATTCCGGCGCCCAATCGCCGCCTGATCGCCGTCAAGGTCCGCGATTTGCACGGCACGGGCACGTGGGACGGCGTGGGCAAGACGGTTTCGTTGCGCGGCCGTTGGCGGACTGCGGCATCCGAACCTATACTGTCGGCAATAAACGCGCGCGCCGGAAAGTGCGCGCAGCTCACGGGGAGGATCGACATGACCAAGACATTGGATCGCCGGGCATTCATGGCCGGTACGGCCGCACTCGCCGGCGCGGCGACGTTGCCGATGCCCGCGGTCGCGCAGCAGGCTCCGATCAAGATCGGCCTGATGACGGTGAAAACCGGCGGCCTCGCCGCCGGCGGCATTCACCTCGAAGAAGGCATTACCTGTTTCCTCAAGGACAAGAACTTCACCCTCGCCGGCCGCAAGGTCGAGCTGATCGTCGCGGATACGGCGGGCCAGCCCGCGGTTGCCAAGACCAAGGCCGTCGAACTGGTCGAGCGCGACAAGGTGGACCTGATCATGGGCCCCCTCGCCGCCTTCGAATGGCTCGCGATCGAGGATTATCTCGGCCAGAACAAGGTGCCGACCATGGGCTTCGGCGGCGCCGAGGACCTGACGCAGCGCCACCGCAATTTCTATCAGGTGCGCACCTCGGACAGCTCGGCCCAGTGCCTTTATCCGCTGGCCGACTATGCAATCAAAGAGATGAAGCTCAAGCGCGCGATCACGCTCGGCGACGACTTCGCCTTTGGCTACGAGCAGGTTGGCGGCTTCCAGAAAGTCTACGAGGACGACGGCGGGCACCTCGCCAAGAAACTGTGGTCGCCGTTCAACACGCCAGACTACACGCCCTATCTCGCGCAGATCGATCCCCACGCCGTCGATGTCGTCGTGCAGGTTTATGCTGGCGCCAACCCGATCAAGTTCACGCGCCAATACCGCGACCAGGGCTTCAAGCTGCCGCTGCTCGGCGGCTCCACGGTCGCCGACGACAGCATCATGCGCAATTTCGGCGACGAAGCGATCGGCCTGATCAATTCGATCCCCTATACGCTCGATCTCAAGACCGAGGCCAACCGGCGCTTCATCGCCGCGATGAAGAAATATTACGGCGCCGACATTCCGATCGGATTCTATGCGGCGGCGCTCTACGTCAACGGCCAGATTCTCGAAGCCGCGCTCAAGACGACCGGCGGCAAGGTCGACGATCGCGATGCGCTGATCAAGGCGATCCGCGCCGTGTCGCTGAGTGAAACGCCGCGCGGGCCGGTCAAGTTCGACGAGTACGGCAATCTGGTCTTTACGGTCTATATCCGGCGGGTCGAGAAGCGGGACGGCAAGCTCGTCAACGTGACAGTCAAGAGCTATCCCAACGTCAGCCAATTCTGGCACTACGATCCGAATAAGTTCCTCGAAGAGCCGGTGTTCTCGCGCGACTATCCGCCGCTCAAGAGCTGAGCGCCATCCGACCGGTCATCGTGTTGGTCTCGAGATCGACGCAGGCGAGGTGATCTGTGACCGAACAGGTCACCATCGCCAGGCGGCTGTCGTCGATGAAGCCGGTGTGTGCGCCGCCGCGTCCGATTTCGACGCGCGCCAGCAGCTTGCCGCTCGGCACCTCGAAGACCCGCGCATGGTCGGCGGCAAAGCCGGTCACCACCGCGCGCCTGCCGTCGGGCGAGATGTCGAGCCCGTGCGGATAAGCCTC
The DNA here is from genome assembly GCA_035632055.1 of Allostellaceae bacterium. Lineage (GTDB taxonomy): Bacteria > Pseudomonadota > Alphaproteobacteria > ATCC43930 > CGMCC-115725 > REEB95. Next base: position 3,703 of record DASQHO010000013.1, on the reverse strand, counting down.
GGTCTCGAGCAGCGCCACCCGCTTCAAGCTTGTGGCGTCGAACACCGCAACCGTGTCGTCGAGGAAATTCGCCACCCAGATCTGGCTGCCGTCCGGCGTCAGGCACACGGCATGGGCCCAGCGCCCGCTCGCGACCGACGCGACCATGTTCCCGTCTTCGTTGAGCGCAGTCAGGGTGCCGTCCCAACTGTTGGCGACATAGATGCGCTTGCGGCGGTGATCCGCCTTGGCATGCGAGGGACCGTCGCCAACGGCGCAGCGGCCGACGATCGCGCCGTCGGACAGCCGCACCTTGGCCAGATCGGTCGCGCCCATGCACGGCACGAACGCATACCGGCCGTCGCTCGACAGTGCCGGGTCGTGCGGTGTCGAGCCAATTTCCACCGTTTGCGTGACATAGCCGCCGGCCTGCGGCCGGACGATGGTCAAGGTGCCGGTGGCGCCGCCGGTGACACAGATAATGCCGTCCGGCGTCACCAGCGGCAGTTGCGGACCGCCGGGTGCCGCCCACCGATGCGTGACCACGAGGTCGGAACAGCGCAGCGCGACCAGTTCTCCGGCCGCCGGATCGGCGACGATGACCTGATCGGCGCCTTCGTCCAGCGCAAGGTGCGAGCCGGATTTGAGCGCCTGCGCGACGGCCGCAATGCGGCGCGTTCCACCGTCGATCCGCGCGACAACCGGGCTGCGCTGACAGGCCCAGACCGACCCGTCGCTCCGCGCCGCCAGATGGTGGAACCCCGTCGGCTTGCCGAGCGTCGGCGACAGACCGCGGACGAACACAAGATGCCACGTGCCGTCAGGATCGCGCATCGGCACGTGACGGATGCCGGCTTCCAGCAGCCACATCCGCGTGTGCTGCGGATACTCCGCCAGCAGCACCTCGGCACGCTCGCCGGGCGTCAGCGCGTCGTATTGGGCAACCACCGTCCGTGCGGCTTCGACTTCGGATTTGTCACGACAATCGACCAGCATCATGACCCCTCGCCCTTTGCTCGCTCCGCCGCTTGCGGTTGGGAGCGCTCGTCAATCAGACATAATTCGGTTCGCGGCCGCGATCGAGCGCATCACCGCCATCGGCGATGCCGTCGAGATAATTCTCCCACACCACCAAGTTGATGCGGCAGGCCTGCACCACGGCGTCGGCAGCGCCCTGGCGCTCGGCCTGCTCGGCGATGGTCTTCCAGCCGAGATCCGAATGCGCGATGTCGGCGGCTTCGTGCAGTTCGAAGAATTTGAGATCGTCGTCGGTAAGGCCGAAGAGCTTGCCCCAACGCTGCCGTTCGAGACCGAACCAGCCGTGCTTGCGCAGGATGCCTTCGCCGTAACCTGGAATGTTGGCGCGCTCGGCGCAGGTATTGGCGACCAGACCCTCGAGCCACGGCCGGTTTGACATCAACGCGTCCCACGCCAGCCACGCCATTTGCGTCGAGGCCAAGAGCCGCGCGTTGCGGATCACATCGCGCTTCAGGCCGATTTTGATGCCAAGCTCTTCGAGGATTGCCCAATGCGGCCGGCCGCCGCCGTGCGCGTGGTCGGCGATGATCTCCTCGGCACAAGCACCGATGATGCGCAGTCGTATGTCCCAATCCGGGCAATTGGTGGCGACGCGCAGCTTGAGGACGGAATTCCGGTGCCGGGTATTCTGACGGTGCTGGAAAACGAACATCGTGGCGCGGCCGCGCGTTATCGGCTCGTGGAAGAAACGCGTGCGCCGGACGAAAGCGTCGACTTCGGCGTCGAGCCGCGCGACCACCGAGCCGGCGCCGCTGCTGGCCTTGGATTTCAACGCCCGTACGGATGCCGTCATTCGCTGAGCCGCCCCGCCCTTGGTCGCGTAGGTGTAATCCTGCCACAGCAGGCACGCCGGCGCGATATTGGCGCGCGGCATCGGCTCGCCTAAGCTCGCGGCCATGAAAGCCTGCTGGTATGAGAAAACTGGCCCGGCGCGCGGCGTGCTCGTGATCGGCGAGATGCCGACACCCGAGCCCGGCCCGGGTGAGGTCCGCGTCCGGATCGCGGTTTCGGCGGTCAATCCATCCGACACCAAGGCCCGCAGCGGCTGGCGCGGCCGGCCGCTCGCGTTTCCGCGGATCGTGCCGCACCAGGACGGTGCCGGCACCATCAACAAAGTCGGCGCCGGCGTCGATGCCAAGCGCATGGGCGAACGCGTTTGGGTCTATATGGCGCAGCGCGGCCGTCCGTTTGGCACCGCTGCTGAATACACTGTGGTGCCGAACGAGCGCGCCGTAGCGCTGCCGGACAACGCAAGTTTCGAAGACGGCGCCTGCCTCGGCATTCCGGCGATGACGGCGCATCGCTGCCTCTATGCCGACGGCGACATCGGCGGTACGGCGATCCTGGTGCAAGGCGGCGCCGGCGCGGTCGGTTTCTATGCCGTGCAGCTGGCCAAACTCGGCGGCGCGCGGACAGTCATCGCCACGGTCGGCCGCGCTGAAACCGCTGCACGCGCCCGCGAGGCCGGTGCCGACGCGGTAATCGATTACACGCGAGAGAATGTGGTTGAACGCGTCTCAGTTGTGCTCAAGGACCAGGCACCGCTCGACCGCATCGTCGAAGTTGCCTTCGGCAAGAACATGGCAACCGACGTCGCATTGCTCAAAAGCGGCGGCGTCATCGCCACTTATTCAAGCGACGCCGTGCCCGATCCGGTCGTGCCGTTCACGGCTATGCTGATGAAGGACCTCACCGTCCGTTTCGTCCTCATCTACGAAGTGCCGCAAAACGCGCGCGATCACGCCGCACGCGACATCAACCGGCTGATTGCGGCCGCAAAGCTCAAACACCAGATCGCCGAAATCTTCCCGCTGACGCGCGTCGCCGAGGCACACGAGCGCATGGAAGAAGGCCGCGCCGTCGGCAAGCTGCTGATCCGCCTCGATTGACGTGTTAGGCCGGCGTACGTCCGCCCACACCCAGCCAGCCGACACCGGGTAATTTGATTCCCGGTTTGGTGAAATCGATGCCGAGATCAAGGCCGAGCAGATTGAGCTCGATACCCTCGTCGCGCGCCACCAACAGCCCGGCAAGACCGTAAAGCGACACCTGATAACCGGTGGCGCTCGGCGCCGGCGCGAACAGCTTGAAGCCGGGCAGGAAATCCTTGCCCACCGCATTCGCCGGCAGCGCCAGGCCCAATTCAGGCACCGATCGCGCGATGTAGGCAGTGAAGGTGTTACTGTTGGGACCAGGCCAGGCGCGGTATTCGTGCGGATAAGGATAGTCCGCGACCGCCGCCTTGATCTTGTCGATGAGGGCATCGACGCCCGGGCCACGCCGATCGAGCACGATCACCGGCTTATCGCCGAACCAGTAATTATCCGGCCCCATGCGGTCGACGCGGATCGCCGGTGCGCCTTGGCTGACGCCGAAGCCGAGGACTTCGTAGCGTGTAAAATGCGCCGCGCCGGTCGGCTTGACTGCAAACCAGGTATGGACGGAGAAGATGCCGCGCCAGGCGACGGCACGCGCCGCATAAACCTGAATGACCGCCTCTGGCGTCGTCGCCGGATCGGGCGCCAAGCCGGTCGGATCGCGGCGTGCCTCGTACCACGGCACGCCATCGCCGAAGCCGTAGACGCAGGCACTGACCAGCAGCGGCAGGACAAAAATGGCGAGGAACAGCATCAAGATGCGCCGCATCATCCGTCGAGCTCGGGATAGTGACGGAAGATACCCTGCT
>DASQHO010000012.1:0-18424 GCA_035632055.1 Allostellaceae bacterium | reverse complement strand
CGCCCCCCAAGGAACCAAAAAACGCGAACGTGCGCCGTTGTCGGAAGAGGCCTTCTTTCTCTTCCGGCGCTACCCTTTAGACGCAACCTTGAATTCGAAATGCGAAGCCGGCGCGTTGATCGCCGTGATGTCGGCGGGATTGTTCCGTTCTTCCGGAAGCGCTACGCCCGACATCATGGTGCGATGATCCCCAAAACATCTTTGACTGCGACGGCGCAACCAAACTCTACCGAAGGCCGACACAGAAAGGCAATACGGCCGACATGCGAATGCAAAAATAAATTTTCGCATGCGGCAGAACGGTCACGGCGATCAATCTTTGAGCGATTTGATGCGCGCGGACAGCCGCGAGATCTTGCGCGCCGCCGCGCTCGACGTGATCACGCCCTGCTTGGCACCGCGTTGCAGCTCGGGCTGTGCCTTAACGAACGCTGCGCGCGCTGCTTTCTTGTCACTTGCAGCGAGCGCCGTCTCGACAGCTTTCACGGCGCTGCGCATGCGGCTCGCGCGGACGCGATTGACCGCCGTGCGGCGTGTGGTTTGCCGAATTCTTTTTTCCGCGGATTTATGGGTCGCCATGGCTGACCTGTGCTTTCACTTGTCGTGTGAACCGGATTGTAGAGAAGCGGCGCTTATAGCTGCCGCGCGGGCGAGGCGTCAAGGCGCGCGCGGCGGCCGCGTTCAACGATTGCGAAAATTTGGCTTGCGTTTCTCCACGAACGCCAACATCCCCTCTTTCTGATCGGCAGTCGCGAACAATGCATGGAACAGGCGGCGCTCGAAGCGCACGCCTTCGGCAAGCGTCGTCTCGTAGGCGCGGTTGATCGTCTCCTTCGCCATCAGGACCGATGGCCGCGACAGCGCAGCGATCTGCGCCGCCATCTTGACGGCTTCATCGACGAGTTTGGCCGGCGACACGACCCGGGAAACCAGGCCGGAGCGCTCGGCCTCGGCCGCATCCATCATGCGGCCGGTGAGAATCATGTCCATCGCCTTGGCCTTACCGACGAAACGCGTCAGCCGCTGCGTGCCGCCGGCGCCGGGCATGATGCCGAGATTGATTTCGGGCTGACCGAACTTGGCGGAGTCCGCGCAGATTATGGTGTCGCACATCATCGCCAACTCGCAACCGCCGCCGAGGGCGTAACCGGCGACCGCGGCGATCACCGGCTTGCGGCAAAGGGTGACCCGCTCCCAGCTTTTGACGAAATCGCCGAGATAGACGTCGGTGAATGACCGGCCTTGCATCTCCTTGATGTCGGCGCCGGCGGCGAAGGCCTTGTCGCTGCCGGTGAGGACAATAGCGCCGATCGCGTCGTCGGCTTCGAAGGCGTCAAGCGCCTGGCCAAGCTCGCGAATCAGTGCGTCGCACAAGGCGTTGAGCGCCTGTGGCCGGTTCAGCGTAATGAGCCCGACGGCGCCGCGGGTCTCGACGAGGATGTTCTCGTAGCTCATGGAGGCCTCCCTTGTTCATTGCGGCGCGATCGTGAAGCCGACCGTCAGGTCGCCATCCGACCCACGAAAATCAAGGCGCAACCGCTCCCCGGCGCGCGTCCAACTGGCCGGCGTGCCGGCAACATGCTGCCAGCCGAGCTGCGGCAATGTTTGGTTGTAAAAGCGGGTCACGGCATAGCGCGTCAGCTTGCCGTGCGCCGTGCTTTCCACGATACGGCCTTCCGGCTTGTCGAACACGACCGCCGAACCGGCGACAGATTCGAGCCCTGCCATCAGTGGCAGGTCCTCGGTGCCCGGTACGAATCCGTCGGCGTGCGCCGCCAGCGGCACGGCAATCAGCGCGAGGACGAAAAGCAGTCGCCGCATCCGGCGCAGGGTAGACTCAACGCTGCCGCTTGGCACAGTAAAATGTCGAACGCCCCGACTGCACAATCCGTTTGATGCCGGTGCGGCAATCACAGCCCGGGCACGGTTCGCCTTCGCGATCGTAGACGGCGAAGTGGCGTTGGAAATTGCCCAGCTCGCCCGACGCGCTGACATAATTGCGCAGGCTCGAGCCGCCGACAGAGATCGCGTGAGTGAGTACGCGCTTGATTGCCGCCGCCAGACACACGGCGCGCTCGCCCTGGACCGTGCGCGCCAGCCGCTTGGGTGAAAGGCCGGCCCAGAAGAGGCTCTCGCACGCATAGATATTGCCGATACCGACGACAACGCGCTGATCGAGCAGCGCCGACTTGATCGGCGTCTTCTTGCCCGCAAGCAGCCGCGCCAGCATCGCGCCGTCGAATGCCGTTGCCAGCGGCTCAGGCCCGAGGTCACGGAACAATTGATGACGCGGCAGTTCGTCCGCGCGTGCATAGTCGATGAGGCCGAAGCGCCGCGGGTCGTTGAACCGCAGCTCGATCGCATCCTCAAAGACCATCAGCGCGTGGTCATGCGGTTGCGGCGGCGCGGGCCGCGCCGCATCGCCGAGCGTCAGGCGCCCGGACATGCCGAGATGCACGATCAGCACGCCGTCGTCGTCGAAACGCAGCAGAATATATTTGGCGCGCCGGTCGACGCGGCTGACGCGCCGTCCTTCGACCTTGGCCGCCAGGCCTTGCGGGATCGCACGCCGCAGATCGGGGCGATGCAACGTCAACTGCAGCAGCCGCTTGCCCCCGATGCGGGACTTGAGGCCGCGCACGACGGTCTCGACTTCCGGAAGTTCGGGCATGGGCTGGTCTCGCAGGAGGGCGGCGGCTATGGTGCCAAGATGGCGGCAAAAGAGACAGCGGATTTCGGCTATCGCCGCGTCGCGGCGCGCGAGCACACGCGGCTGGTGCACGACGTCTTCGCACGCGTCGCACAGCGCTACGATCTGATGAACGATTTGATGTCGGGCGGCATCCACCGGTGGTGGAAGGCGCAAATGATCGAGCGGCTCGATCCACGGCCCGGCCAGATCCTGCTCGACGTCGCCGGCGGCACCGGCGATATCGCCCGGCGTTTCGTGACGCGTGCCGGCAGCGGCAGCGCCATCGTCTGCGACATCAACCGCAGCATGCTGGAGGCCGGCCGTGCCCGGAGCCTCGATATGGGCGACGGCGGTGCACTCCACTGGCTGTGCGGCAATGCCGAGGCGCTGCCGATCGCCAGCGCCAGCGTTGACGCCTATACCATCGCGTTTGGCTTGCGCAACGTGACCCGCATTCCGGTCGCCCTGGCCGAGGCGCGGCGCGTGCTCAGACCCGGTGGACGCTTTCTCTGCCTTGAGTTCAGCAACGTCGAGCGGCCGCTGCTGAAACGCGCCTACGATCTCTATTCGTTCACGGTCCTGCCACGCCTTGGCGCCGCGGTGGCCCGGGACCGCGGCGCCTACCAGTATCTGGTCGAAAGCATCCGCCGCTTTCCTGACCGCCAGCGGCTGGCCGCGCTGATGCGCCAGGCGGGCTTCGAACAGGTGACAGCTCGCCCGCTGAGTGGCGGCATCGCCGCAATCCACTCGGGTTGGCGGCTTTGAGCTTTGAAATCACACTGCCGATAGAGTAAATTATTCCGGTATTCCTCATTCTGGTGTTGGAAAGCCGATGCTGCACGGACGCCGCATCCTCCTCGTCATCGCGGGCGGCATCGCCGCCTACAAGAGCCTCGAGCTGATCCGCCGCCTGCGCGAGCGCGGTGCGACGGTGCGTTGCGTGATGACCGCGGCAGCACAGCGCTTCATTACGCCGCTATCGGTGCAAACCCTGTCCGGCGATCGGGTCTACAGCGATCTCTTCTCGCTCACCGACGAGAGCGAAATGGGCCATCTAAGGCTGTCGCAGGAGGCCGATCTGATCGTGGTGGCGCCGGCGACCGCGGACCTCATCGCCAAGCTCGCGGCAGGCCTGGCCGACGACCTGGCTTCGACCGTGCTGATCCCCAGCAACAAGCCGATCCTGCTGGCGCCGGCGATGAATACCCGGATGTGGGCCAATCCAGCGACCCAGAGCAACCTTGCCGTGCTCGAACAACGTGGCGTGACGCGCGTCGGTCCCGAGAGCGGCCCACTGGCCGAAGCCGAGACCGGCCTTGGCCGCATGGCGGAGCCGATGGCGATCGCCGACGCGGTTGAAGCGCATTTTGTCGCCCATGCGGCGCTGCGCGGCCGCAAGGCACTGGTCACCAGCGGCCCGACCGAGGAGGCAATCGATCCGGTGCGCTATATCGCCAACCGCTCCTCCGGCAAGCAGGGGCACGCGATCGCCGCTTCCATGGCCCGGTTGGGCGCCGATACCGTGCTGGTCTCGGGCCCGACGCGCGAGGCCGATCCACCTGGCGTGCGCGTGATGCATGTGCGATCGGCGCGCGAGATGCTGAGCGCGTGCGAAGCGCAGTTGCCGGTCGATGTCGCCGTCTGTGCCGCCGCGGTTGCCGATTGGCGCGTCGACGCGGCGCCGCAGAAGCTCAAGAAAAAGGGCGTGCCGCCGACGCTGACGCTGGTCGAGAACCCGGACATCCTGGCGACCCTGGCGCACGCCGCCAACCGCCGGCCCCGGCTGGTTATCGGCTTTGCCGCCGAGACCGAGAACCTGATTGCCGCCGCGCGCGCCAAGCGCGCCGCCAAAGGCGCGGACTGGATCCTGGCCAACGACGTTTCGGCGGCGACCGGTGTGTTCGGCGGCGACGCCAACGAGATTCATCTGGTCGACGATCGCGGCACCGAATCCTGGGGCCGGCTCAGCAAACGCGACGTCGGCGATCGGCTGGCCGCGCGCATCGCCCAGTTCTTCGACCGCAAGGCCGCCGAATAGGCTGCGCGTCATGGTCAGACTCACCAAGAAACTGCTGTTTGCGATCGAAGCGGTGCTCGACATCGCCTATAACGCCGGCTCGCTGCCGGTGCAGTCGGGCGAGATCACGCGGCGGCAGGGCATTCCGCGCCGCTATCTCGAACAGGTGCTGCAGCAGTTGGTGCGCGCGGGCGTGCTGTCCGGCGTGCGCGGCCCGCGCGGCGGCTATCGCCTGGCGCGCGAACGCCGGCGCATCAGCCTGGGCGAGATCGTGCGTGTCGTGCAGGCGCTCGACGGCGCCGAAGACCCGCTGGCGGAAGACGGTGGTGCCGAGCTCGGCCATCGCGTCGTGCGGCCGCTGTGGCAAGAGCTCAACGGCGAGGTGATGACCCGGCTCGATGGCATCACCATCGAGGATCTGTGCCTGCGGGCGCACAAAATGGGCGTGCCCGGCGAATACGGCGCCCGTCTCGATTTTTCCATCTGAAGGAATCCGTCATGGCGCGACCCGAGCCCAAGCCGACTGCGACTGCGCTGGCGCCGGCGTCGTTTCGCGGCCGGGTCTATGACAGCATCGTCGAGACCATCGGCGCGACGCCGCTGGTGCGTCTCTCCCGCTTTGCCGAAGCACACGGCGTCAAGGCCGAAATACTGGCCAAGTGCGAGTTCTTCAATCCGCTGTCGTCGGTCAAGGACCGTATCGGCGCGGCGATGATCGAGGCGGCGGAGCGCACCGGCCAGATCACGCCGGGCAAGACGGTGTTGGTCGAGCCGACATCGGGCAATACCGGCATCGCCTTGGCTTTCGCCGCGGCGGCCAAGGGTTATCGCCTGATCCTTATCATGCCCGACAGCATGTCGGTCGAGCGCCGCCACATGCTGAAGCTGCTCGGCGCCGAGATCGAACTGACGCCGGCGGCCCATGGCATGCGCGGCGCCATCGCCCGCGCCGAGGCGCTGGTCAAGAAGCTCGGCGACGCCTTCATGCCCCAGCAGTTCAACAACCCCGCCAATCCCGAGATCCATCGCCGGACCACCGCCGAGGAGATCTGGCGCGACACCGACGGCCGCGTCGACGCGGTGGTCAGCGGCGTCGGCACCGGCGGCACCTTGACCGGCGTCGGCTCCGTCCTGAAGCCGCGCAAGCCCGGCCTGCGCATGATCGCGATCGAACCCGAGGACAGCGCCGTGCTGTCGGGCGGCCCGCCCGGCCCGCACAAGATTCAGGGTCTCGGCGCCGGCTTCGTGCCGGCGATCCTCGACACCAAGCTGATCGACGAAGTGATTCGCATCGGCAACGAGACGGCATTCAAAGTGGCGCGCGAGGTCGCGCGCCTCGAAGGCGTCGCTTGCGGCATTTCCTCGGGTGCGGCGCTGGCGGCAGCGGCCGAGATCGGCCAGCGGGCGGCGATGAGCGGCAAGGTGATCGTGGTCGTACTGCCCGACACCGCCGAGCGCTATCTGTCGACGGCGCTGTTCGAAAGCCTTTAATGGCCGAGACCTTGGCGCATCCGCTGAGCGAGGCGCAATTTCAGCGCTATGCGCGGCACCTGATTCTCGACGAGGTCGGCGAAGAGGGCCAGGCCAAGCTCCTCGCCGCACGCGTGCTGGTCATCGGCGCCGGCGGACTCGGTTCGCCGCTCCTAATGTATCTGGCCGCTGCCGGCATTGGCACGCTCGGCATCGTCGACGATGATCACGTCGATCTGACCAATCTGCAGCGCCAGATCGTCCACGCCACGTCTGCCATCGGCGGCCTCAAGACGGCAAGCGCCCACAAGACGCTGGCGGCGATCAATCCGGAGGTGCGGGTCGAGACCTATCCGCTGCGGCTCGACGAACGCAACGCGCGCGATATCCTCGCGCGCTACGACCTGGTCGCCGACGGGAGCGACAATTTCGTTACCCGTTATCTTCTCAACGATCTGTGCTACCGGCTGCGCAAGACGCTGGTCGGCGCGGCGCTGTCGCCCTTCGACGGTCAGCTTTCGACCTTCAAGGCCTATCTCGGCCCGCCGCATCCCTGTTACCGCTGCCTGTTCCGCGAGGCGCCGCCGCCGGAGACCGTGCCACGTTGCGAAACCGCCGGCATTCTGGGCGCGATCGCGGGCGTCATGGGTACGCTGCAGGCGGTCGAAGTCCTCAAGGAGATCCTCGGCATCGGCACCAGCCTGAGCGGCACGCTGCTGATGTACGATTCGCTGGCCGCCGAGGTCCACAAGATCGAAATCCCCCGCGATCCCGACTGTCCGACCTGCGGCGGCTGAGTGCGGCGATTGGCGAAGCTTACCCTGCGCGTCGATTTCGGGCCGGGCCAGGCGGTGGGGCCGGGAAAAATCCGCTTGCTCGAGGCGATCCGCGACGGCGGCTCGATCTCGCGCGGCGGCCGCACGCTCGGCATGTCTTACCGTCGTGCCTGGATGCTGATCGACAACCTCAACCGCATGTTCCGGCGCAAGGTGGTGACGGCGCAGCCCGGCGGCGAGCGCGGCGGCGGCGCGCACGTCACACCGTTCGGCCTCGCGCTGATCGCCCGCTATCGCGCCATCGAGCAACGGTCGCACAAGGCCGCGGCCCGCGAGCTCGCCGCGCTGCGGCGCGCGCTGCGGCGTTAGAACAGCACCTTGAAGCCCTGCTTCTCGAAGTAAGGCCGCGCCGCCGGCGACGAAAGAAACTCCAGTAAATCGCCCGCCCGCGGATGGGCATGGGTCACGAGTGCCGCCGGATAGGTCACCGGCGGATAACTGTCAGGCGGAAAGACGCCGGCGACTTCGACCTGCGGCTCGGCATTGGCGTCGGTGCGATAGACGATGCCCAACGGCGCCTCGCCGCGCGCCACCAGGCGCAACGCCGCGCGCACGTCCTCGGCGCGTGCGATCTTGGCTTCGACGGAATTCCACATGCCGAGGTTGGTGAGCGCCGCCTTGCCGTAGATTCCCGCCGGCACGGCCGCTGGATCGGCCATCGCCAGCGGGCCGTTCTTGAGATACGGCAGAAGATCGACACCGGTCGCGAGGTCGACCTTGGTGTCGCTCGATGCCGGCGCAACCAGCACCAGTTCGTTGCCGAGCAGGTTGTGACGTGTCGTCCCCTGGATGAGATTCTTGCCCTGCAGCTCATCCATCCATTTGAGATCAGCCGAGATGAAAATGTCAGCAGGTGCGCCGGCTTCGATCTGGCGCGCGAGCGACGAGCTGGCTGCATACGATACCCGCACCGTGTCGCCGGTTTCCTTTTCATAGGCGGCCACCGCGGCGTCGAGCGCGTTCTTCAGGCTGGCCGCGGCGAAAATCGTAAACGTCCCGGCATGCGCCGGCAGCATCGGAAATAGAGTCAACAGGACACCAACCAAAAACCAACGCCGGCACATCGATCTCTCCTGCGTTATATACAAATAGACATAACGTAAAACGTGCGCCAAAAAGAAATTCGTTAGCCCACCACAACTAAAGCAGCGTGTCGACGAGCCGGTCCGGCGGGCGATGACCGTCGGCGAAGGTCTTGATGTTGAGGATAACACGCTGGCCCGTGTCAATACGGCCTTCGAGGGTCGCCGAACCCATGTGCGGCAGCAGCACGACGCGATCGAGCGCCAGCAGCTGGGCGTTGACCAGCGGCTCGCGCTCGAACACGTCGAGGCCGGCGCCGGCGATGGCGCGCTCGACCAGCATGCGCGTCAGCGCCTCCTCGTCGATAACTTCGCCGCGCGATGTATTGACCAGAATCGCCGTTGGTCGCAGCAGCTTGAGTCGGCGCGCCGACAACAGATGGAAGGTTGCGGGCGTGCGCGGGCAATTGATCGAGACGATATCCATGCGCGCCAGCATGGCGTCGAGGCTTTCCCAATAAGTCGCTTCGAGCTCCTGCTCGACATCGGCATCGACGCGGTGGCGGTTATGATAATGGATCGACAGGCCAAACCCGCGCGCGCGGCGCGCCACGGCCGAGCCGATGCGGCCCATGCCGACGATACCGAGGCGCTTGCCCCATAGCCGGCTGCCGAGCATGAAAGTCGGGCTCCAACCGAGCCAGTGCCCGTCGCGCAGCAGCCGTTCGCCTTCGCTGACGCGGCGCGCCACCGCCAGAATCAGCGCCATGGTCATATCGGCGGTGTCTTCGGTCAGCACACCCGGCGTATTGGTGACGGTAATGCCCTTGGCCTTGGCGGCCGCCAGATCGATGTGATCGACGCCATTGCTGAACGAGGCAACGAGCTTCAGCCGATCGCCGGCGGCAGCGATGATGCTGGCATCGATGCGATCGGTGACCGTCGGCACCAGCACATCGGCTTCGGCCATCGCGGCCTTCAGCTGATCGGCCGTGAAGGGTGCGTCACCGTCGTTCAGCCGCGCATCGAACAACTCCATCATCCGCGTCTCGATGACGTCCGGCAGCTTGCGCGTGACCACGACCAGCGGCTTTTTCGCCGACATCGGCTTCGCTCTCCTTCGGCGCAAGGCCTAGCAAGCGCGCTCGCGAGTGTCCAGCCATGCGCGGGTCGCCCTTGACCCGGCGCGGCGCGGACGGCGACAAGGGACGCAATGGAGCACTCGGGCGAACGACCGGCGGCGGTATTTGCGGCGGCCATGGTGTCGGTCGTGCTTTTTGCGCTCAGCGGGCCGCTGACCCGCGCGATTACCGGCGACATCGATCCGCTGCTGTTGGGCATGCGGCCAGCTGCGGCCGCCCTGGTGGCGGTTCCATTGGCCATCGTTCTGCGCCTGCCGCTGCCGCGTGACGGGCATCAATGGATCCTGCTGGTTCTGTCGGCCGCCGGCAGCTTCATCGCCTTTCCGTTGCTGTTCACGCTCGGCCAGGCACAGACCTCGGCGACGCACGGCGCCCTCATCCAGGCGGCGATGCCGATCTTCACCGGCCTGGCGGCGGCGGCGGTCGAGCGGAGGCAGCCGGGCGGTTATTGGTGGATGGGCGCGGCATTGGCGTTCCTCGGAGAAGGCCTGCTGTTCGCGCTCCGTGGCGACGCGGGCCAGGAGGCCAGCCTCGCCGGCGATCTTTTGGTCCTGGCCGCGTGCGCATTGTCGGCCAGTTCGTACGTCGCCGGCGCGCGGCTGTCGGCTTATATCGGCGCGCTGCCGGCAACGCTGTGGTGCGTCGGCGCCGGCGGTCTGGTGCTGATGCCCTTTGCCGCGGTGCGGATGCCGCTGGTCGATTGGAGCCGTTTCGGCTGGGGCGACTTCATCGCGGTGGCGACCCTCGCCTATGGACCCAATCTGGTCGCGTTCATCGCCTGGTTCTGGGCGTTGCGCACCGGCGGCGTGCAGCGCGTCGCGGTGTTCCAGTTTGCCGTGCCGCCGCTGTCGGTATTGATCGCGATCGTTTTCCTCGGTGAGCGATTGACGACGTCGCTCGTCGTCGCTTTGGCGTTGGTGCTGGGCGGCATCGCGATTGCCCGGTACCGAGGCTTGACCCGATCGCGTTCCGCGGGTTAGACCGCCGCATGGTTCGCATCGTCGCCGTCCTGCTGCTGGCTTGCACGCTCGCGTTGCCGGCGGCGGCGGCCGACAAGCCGCCACTCCATCACTTCATGAGCCTGCGCTCGAACGAAGTGAATCTGCGCGCCGGTCCCGGCGAGCAATATCCGATCCGATGGGTGTACCGGCGCAAAGGATTGCCGGTCGAAGTCATCGACAGCTATGACATATGGCGCCACGTGCGCGACTGGCAGGGCACCGAGGGTTGGATTCAGGTCCGGCTGCTGAGCGCGACGCGCACCGTGATCATCAAGGCGGACACGCGCACGATCTATCAGGAGCCGGCGCGCGATTCCGCGGCCCTGGCCAAGCTTGAACCGGGCGTGATCGCCAATCTGCTCGAATGCCGCAACGCCTGGTGCCGCGTCGAAACCGGCGGCCGGCGCGTCGTCCGCGGTTGGCTGCTGCGCAGCGAGATCTGGGGCGTTACCGCCGACGAAGTCGTCGAGTAGCGGCATTGCGCAGCCCGGCGTCGGTGACTGCGCCCATTGTCCGAACTTTCTCGCCAACCGATACCGGACCGAGGAGATTGGCATGTACTATTACGTCCATTACGGCATCACCTTCGGCAATGCGCTCGCCATCGCCATGTCCTGGACCACGAGCAAGAGCGTGATCTGGGCGGTGATCGACGGATTTCTGAGCTGGATCTACGTGGTCTATTACGTTCTGTCGCACGTCACCTGAGGCGGCGCGCGGCTCAGCTCAGATCGGCCGCCAACGCCTGGCGCACCGCGTCGCTGAGCACGGCGATGTGGCGGTAGTTGGGATGCTCGATGCCGACCTCGACGCGCGCGCCCGGCGCGCGGAACTTGTCCTTCTGCGCCTGGCTGAACGGAAAGCGCATGAACTGGACCGACGAGGCCTTGCCTTCGGGCGAGGTGTTCTCCCGCGTCGGATCGGCCTCGCCGACGATCTTCTCGCCGGCGAAGGCGATGTACATCCGCTTCTCGACGCCGCCGAGCTGGCCGAGGATGCGCGCACGCTGGACCGGGTCATCAATCTCGAACATCACCGTCGCAATCAGCTCGTTACCCTTGGGAATGAGCGGATTGTAGGCGGCGAGCTCGTCGGCGATCTGTGCCTCGCCGCCGCGTTCGACCGCGAGCATTTCATGCACCTGGTGCCACATGGTGTCGAAATTCTCGAAATAGAACGTCGCCATCGGGCCGACTTCGACGCGGCGATTCTGCTTCAGCGCGGTGATGCGTTGGCGATGGGTACGTCGGTCGCGCTCGTACTGCTCGAGCGGCAGGATGTCGGCGCGGGTGAGTTCGCGGAACTGCGTCATGCGGATCTCTTCTCCGGCAAGACGCCATAGGCCAGCGCCATCAGCTCGATCGGGTGATAGGTCTCGGCCGGCGCCTTGCCCTCCGCGCCGAGCATTTCCATGCCCTGGCGAATGTGCGTCGCCGCCAGCGGGCATTCGGATGCGAGATAGGCCTTGTCCGCTTTGGCGGCGCTGCGCGCGACCGGCTTGCCGACCTTGATCGCGGTGTCGAAATTTTCCTTCATCACGCCCCATGAGCCGCCGTGGCCGGAGCAGCGTTCGATCACCGTGAGCTCGGTTGTCGGCAACAGTCGTAGCATCTCGGCGGCTTTCTGGCCCATGTTCTGCGCCCGCGCGTGGCAGGCGATATGGACCGTGACGCCGCCGGCGAGCGGCGACAAGCCGCCGGCCAGGCCTTCGGTCTTGGCGATCGCCACCAGATATTCGCTGGCGTCGAAGGTGGCGTCCGCCAACAGCTTCACGTCGGCGTCGTCCGGCAGCAGCAGCGGCCATTCGAACTTGAGCATCAGCGCGCAGGAGGGCACCGGCGCGATCACGTCGAAGCCTTGCTCGATCTTGGGGCGCAGTGCCTGGGCGACGTGCTTCGCCATCGCCGCGACCCGCGCGACATCGCCGCGCTCGAATTGCGGCATGCCGCAGCAGCCGGGATAGGCGACCTCGGTGGCGACGCCGTTCTTCGCCAGAATGGCGCGCAGCGCCTCGCCGATGCGCGGATGGTGGTAGTTGACGAAGCAGGTGGCGTAGATCAGCGCCTTGCGGCCATAAGCGGGCGCGTCCTCATCGACTGGCGGCGCGTTATCCTTGGCGCGCATGACGAAGGTACGGCCGGTGAATTGCGGCAGATCGGCCCGACGGTCAAGGCCGGCGACTTTTTCCATGATCGGACGGGTCACGCGATTGCCGGTGGCAGTGGCCCAGTTGGCGAGCGGCGCCAGCGGACCGCCGAGGCGGCCATTGCGGTCGGTCTCGGCGAGCTGCCGTTGCGCGAAGTCGCCGCCGTTCTGTTTGAGCTGCGCCGCGCGGTACCGCAACATCGTGTGCGGAAAGTCGAGATTGAATTCGTGCGGCGGCACGTAGGGGCACTTGGTCATGAAGCACATGTCGCACAGCGTGCAGGCTTCAGCGACTTTGGCGTAATCCTTGCGGTCGACGCCTTCGACCTCGTTTGGGCTGGCGTCGATCAGGTCGAACAGCCGCGGAAAGCTGTCGCACAGGTTGAAGCACCGCCGGCAGCCGTGACAGATTTCGAAGATGCGGTGCATCTCCGCTTCGACCTTGGCCGGGTCGTAGAAGTCAGGGTCCCGCCACGGGATTGCGTGGCGCGTCGGCGCTTCGAGGCTGCCTTCCCGCATGAATATTCCCAAAGCCAAAATATATCGGGGAGCGCCGCAGCGCTCCCCGCAGCAAACGTCCGGGCCGGATCAGCCCACGCTGTCGAGCGCCTTTTGGAAGCGCCCGGCGTGCGACTTTTCGGCCTTGGCGAGCGTCTCGAACCAGTCGGCAATCTCATCGAAGCCTTCCTGGCGCGCGGTCTTGGCCATGCCGGGATACATATCGGTGTATTCGTGGGTTTCGCCGGCGATCGCCGCAGCGAGGTTCTTCTTCGTATCGCCGATCGGCTTGCCGGTCGCCGGATCGCCAACTTCCTCCAGGAACTCGAGATGACCGTGGGCGTGGCCGGTTTCGCCCTCCGCCGTGGAGCGGAAAACAGCCGAGACGTCGTTGAAGCCCTCGACGTCGGCCTTTTGGGCGAAATAGAGATAGCGACGATTGGCCTGGCTTTCGCCAGCGAATGCGTCCTTCAGGTTCTGCTCGGTCTTCGAGCCTTTCAATGCCATGAGATGCCTCCTCGGGGTTGGAAATCGGCCGGCAGACGGCGATTGCGCCCGCCACGCGCCCTATATGAACCCGCGAAACGGCCGAGTCAATAGTCTAGAACAATTATAACTTGTTCTGTAACAGCTGGCAGTGAATTGAGAAAATCGGTCTACAAACGGCCTTTTGACGCCGCTTTTTCGACCCGTACGACAACGTCGACGCGGCGGATGGAACCGCCTTCGGGCGGCGGCGGAACGTTGCTGACGGCGATGCTGTCGCCCGGAATGTCGCGCAGCATGCCACTGTCTTCGTAGAAGAAATGATGGTGATCGCTGACGTTGGTGTCGAAATAGGAGCGGCCGGGATTGATCACCACTTCGCGCAGCAAGCCGGCGCCGACGAACTGATGCAGGGTGTTGTAAACCGTCGCCAGCGATACCGGCACCTGCGCCGCCAACGCCTCACCATGCAGTTCCTCGGCTGCCACGTGGCGGTCGCCTTTTTCGAACAGCAGCCGGGCCAAGGCGAGCCGCTGGCGGGTTGGCCGCAACCGCGCGGCGCGGAGCAATTCGAGCGCGTTGGCAAAAGGGCGGGTCACGGCAGGTATATGGGGCGGGCCAGCCAAAAAGATAGAGGGGCTCTAAATTACTGCAGAATAGGCCTGTGGCAAAGGGCAAAATCCAGATCGGTCAGGCCGATCGCAAGGCCAAATTACGAATATCAGTAGGCCGGCGTCTGCGGCGCGGCGGCCAGCTCAGTTGCCGGTTTGCAGGCGTTCGACCAATTCGCGCACCGTCGGAATGAAGCCGTTGGCGTAGAACGGATCGGTGGCAAAGCGATAGGCGTTGTGTCCGGAGAACATGAGCTGGAACTCGACGTCTTCGCTGTGGGCGATGTTCTGCAATGTTTTCTGGATGCAGAAGCTGCGCGGATCGGCCTTCTTGCCGGTGGTGCCTTCCTCGTTCTGCGCCCAGTTCGAGAACAGGCAGGCCGACAGACAGCCCATGCAGTTGATCTGGTCGTTGCGGATTTCAAGCGCCTTGTTCGGCGTCACGAACACGAGAGTCGAGTCGGGCGTCCGCAGCGCCTCGGTGAAGCCTTGCGCAATCCATGTCAGCGCGCGTTCGCGATCGTGCGGCGTGACATAGACGATGCGCTTGCGCGCGCCGACTTCGAGCGTCGCCAGATGGTCGCCCACGGCTTCGACCGAATAGGGAATCTGACGGTCGGACCGCTCTTCGAGCTCGGCCAGGAAATTATTGCGCACTGCCGACGAATAGAATCCGGTCGGGCTGAAGCGCTGTAGCCGGATGTCGCCGTCCTTCAGCGTCACCAGCCTGTGCTTCCAGGCATCCGAGATCGGGCTTTCCTTGGTAAGCAGCGGCCGGGTGCCGAATTGGAACGCGATCGGACCGAGATCGGGATTGTCGATCCAGTCCTCCCAATCGTGCAGGCACCAGACACCGCCGGCCATGACGATCGGAACCTCACCGAGGCCGAATTCGCGCATCATTTGGCGCAGCTCGTAGACGCGCGGGAAGGGCGGCTCCGGCCGTTCAGGATCCTCGCTGTTGGTAATGCCGTTGTGGCCGCCGGCAAGCCACGGATCCTCGTACACTACCGCGCCCAGCCACTCGCGGAATTTGTGGTAAGCGCGTTTCCACAAGGCGCGGAACGCCCGCGCCGACGAGACGATCGGATAGTAGTGAACGCCGTAGCGCGCGCAGATCTCGGCAATACGATAGGGCATGCCGGCGCCGCAGGTGACGCCGTTGACGAGGCCATGCGCCCCTTCGAGCACGCCGTTGAGGATGCGCTCGGCGGCGGCCATCTCCCACAGGATGTTCATGTGCAGCCGGCCTTGGCCGGAAGCCCGCTCGTAGGCGACGCGTGCCTGGTGGATGCCGCCGGCAATGGCGTAACGCACCAGCTCCTCGTGGCGCTCGCGCCGCGTCTTGCCGTGATAGATCTGGGCGATGGTGCGGCCGTTCGCGTCTTTCGAATCGGCATTGACGCCGGAGAACGTGCCGACGCCGCCCGAACGCGCCCACGCGCCCGAGCTTTCGCCGTTCGAGATCGAAATGCCCTTGCCGCCTTCGACCAGCGGCAGGACTTCGCGACCTGAAATCCGCAGCGCATTGAGCGCTTTCACGCGTTTTCCCTTTCTTCCGCCGCATCCGCTCCGTCGCCTATCTGGGACGTGACGGCGCGACGATCAACCCCGGCAGTTCATTCCGCTGGCGTTGCCTTGGCGGCGTCGCGCGGGCGCCGCTCGTCGGCCAGCTTGGCGCCGATGTCCTCGCCGGTCGCCTGGTCGACTTGCTTCATCGACAGCTTCACCTTGCCGCGATCGTCGAAGCCCAGCACCTTCACCTTCACCTGATCGCCGACCTTGACCACGTCGGTAACCTTGCCGACGCGATGCGGCGCCAGCTCGCTGATGTGCACCAAGCCGTCGCGGGCGCCGAGGAAATTGACGAAGGCGCCAAAATCCATCGTCTTCACCACTTTGCCGGAATAGATCACGCCGACTTCGGGCTCGGCGACAATGCCCTTGATCCAGTCAATCGCCGCCTTGGAGGCGTCGGCATCGACCGCCGCGACCTTGATGGTGCCGTCGTCCTCGATGTCGATCTTGGCGCCCGTCACCTCGCAGATCTCGCGGATCACCTTGCCACCGGAGCCGATGACTTCGCGGATCTTGTCCTTCGGAATGTTGATCGTGGTGATACGCGGCGCATTCTGGTTCACGCCTTCGCGCGCATGATCGAGCGCCCGGCTCATCTCGCCCAAGATGTGCATGCGGCCGTCACGCGCCTGGGCGAGCGCCACCCGCATGATCTCCTCGGTGATCGAGGTGATCTTGATGTCCATCTGCAGTGCGGTGACGCCCTGGTCGGTACCTGCGACCTTGAAGTCCATGTCGCCGAGGTGATCCTCGTCGCCGAGGATGTCCGACAGAACGGCATAGCCGGTCGGCTCCTTGATCAGACCCATGGCGATGCCCGCCACCGGCCGCTTCAAGGGAACGCCGGCGTCCATCAGCGACAACGAAGCGCCGCACACCGTCGCCATCGACGACGAGCCGTTCGACTCGGTGATCTCCGAGACGACGCGGATAGTGTAGGGGAAGCTTTCGGCAACCGGCAGCAACGGATGCACGGCGCGCCAGGCAAGCTTGCCGTGGCCAATTTCGCGCCGGCCGGGCGAACCCATGCGCTTGGTTTCGCCGGTCGAATAGGGCGGGAAGTTGTAGTGCAGCATGAAATTCTGCCGAAATTCGCCCTCGAGCGCGTCGATGATCTGCTCGTCCTCGCCGGTACCGAGCGTGGTCACCGCCAGCGACTGGGTTTCGCCGCGGGTGAACAGCGCCGAGCCGTGGGCCCGCGGCAGCACGCCGACCTCGACCGAAATCGGCCGGATCGAACGCGTGTCGCGGCCGTCGATACGCGGCTGGCCCTTGAGGATGGCGCCGCGCACGATCTCGGCCTCGAGTGCCTTGAACACCTTGCCGGCGAGCGTGCGCTCGGCCTCGTCGGGGAATAGTTCAGGCAGCTTGGCGCGCGCCGCTTCGAGCATGTTCGAACGCGCCTGCTTCTGCCGTTCGGCGTAGGCGGCCGCGATATCGGCGGAAACCACCGGCGCCAGCTTGGTTTCGACCGCCTTT
Organism: Allostellaceae bacterium; assembly: GCA_035632055.1. GTDB lineage: Bacteria > Pseudomonadota > Alphaproteobacteria > ATCC43930 > CGMCC-115725 > REEB95. Next base: position 1,447 of record DASQHO010000012.1, on the reverse strand, counting down.
TTCTGCGCGTCGGTATCGGGCAGTGGCCACGGCTCCTTGGCTGCGGATTCGGCAAGTTCGATGATCGCGTCGATCACCGGCTGGAAGCCCTTGTGACCGAAATTTACGGCGCCGAGCATGACCTCTTCCGACAGTTCCTTGGCCTCGGATTCGACCATCAACACGCCGTCACGCGTGCCGGCGACGACGAGTTCGAGATCCGACAGCTTGAGGTCGTCGATCTTCGGATTGAGAACGTATTGTCCGCCGATGTAGCCGACCCGGGCGCCGCCGATGGGTCCCATGAACGGGATGCCAGACAGGGTCAAAGCCGCCGACGCGCCGGCCATCGCGACGATGTCGGGATCGTTTTCCAGGTCGTGCGACAGCACGGTGCAGATCACCTGCACCTCGTTAAGAAAGCCGGGCGCGAACAGCGGCCGGATCGGCCGATCGATCAGCCGCGAGGTGAGAACTTCCTTCTCGGACGGCCGGCCTTCGCGCTTGAAGAAGCCGCCTGGAATCTTGCCGGCGGCGAAGGTCTTTTCCTGATAGTTGACGGTCAGCGGGAAGAAATCCTGTCCCGGCTTGACCTGGCGGGCGCCGACGGCTGTGCACAGCACCGAGGTCTCGCCATAAGTGGCGAGCACGGCGCCATCGGCCTGTCGTGCCATTCGTCCGGTTTCGAGCACGAGGCGGCGACCGCCCCAGTTAAGCTCCTTGCGATACACGTCGAACATTGTCGATCTCTCTCTCTTTTTTTTCTCTGGTGAAACGGTTAGCAACAGGCGGCGCGCGATGGAAACCCATCGCCGCGGCATCGCCCGTGCGTTCAATCATCATGGCCGGCGTCTGCCGGCCGGTCGGCCGCGGTGTCAGCGGCGCAGTCCCAAGCGGTCGATCAACGCTTCATAGCGTGCGGCGTCGACGCGCTTCAGATAGTCGAGCAGGCTGCGGCGCTGACCGACCATGACCAGCAGGCCGCGGCGCGAATGGAAATCCTTTGTATGCGTCGCCAGATGCTCGGTGAGCTTCTGGATGCGTTCGCTGAGGATGGCGACTTGAACCTCGGGCGAACCGGTGTCGCCCTCTTTGCGCGCGTATTCGGAGACAAGCTCCTGCTTGCGCGCCACGCTAATCGACATCGGGAATGTCTCCTTCGAATTCAGATGTTCAGCACGCGCAGGGGGCGAATTCCTCCGGCCGCGACTTCAGCGAGCGCCACCAGCTTGCCGCCCAGCGTTGCACAGACCGTCGCGCCGTTGCCGATTTGTAAGAGGCTTGCCCGATCCTGAGGGCGCAACGGCGTCACGGCTTGGCCGCAACGCAGGGCTTTTGCCTGGTCCTCCGTCAGGGCGAGCGCCGGGATGTCGTCCAGCGCCGTCTCGAGCGGAAGCAAATGCCCGGAAGCGGCCGGACTATGCCCGAGGGCGGTCAGATTATCCAGGGAAATCGCCTGTTTAAGGGT
>DASQHO010000011.1:0-19285 GCA_035632055.1 Allostellaceae bacterium | reverse complement strand
GTAATCCTGCGTCGTCACGGCGATGACGCCGCCGCGGTTGCCCGGTGAGATGCCGGCGCGCACCGACGCGGTGTTGAGGCCGGTGATCGCCTTCCAGTTGGCCTGGATGCCGCCCTTGCCGGTGACGCGCGGCACGTCGTTCCTGAGCGGCGTCAGCACCGGCACCAGCAGCTTCGCGCCGGGCTCGAGGTCGTAGAAGGTGAGGCCGGACGTCGGCGAGCTGCTTTCGGCGAAGGTGCTTTTCGCCAGCAGGCCGGAAAATGCCGGATCATCAATGGGCGATTTCTGCGCCGCCTTGAAGGCAGTCAAGGTGTCGTGGGTGTTGAGGGTCATCGGGTTACTCCTGGGGGTGAAAGGAAACAGGCGAGCGCGTCGGCATCGCCCCCCTCCCATTCCCTCCCCCTCGAGGGGGGAGGGTTAGGGTGGGGGTGGGTGGCGGCTTAGAAGAAGCCGAGGCGGATCGGGTTGCGGTGCGCCTTGCGGATGGCGTCGAGCGCGGTGGCGGGCTCGTCGTCGGCGCGCTTGGCGACGCCGTCCTCGGATTTGTCCACGGCGCGCGCGGCGGATTGGTATTTCGGCGGCGCCGGCTCGGCGGCGAGCTTGGTCAGCAGCGTGCGCTGCGCCGCGACTTCGCGCGCCAGCGCGTCGAGGCGCTCGGCGAGGCTGGCGTGCTTGGCGAGATCGCCGCGCGCGGCCTTGGCCGGATCGTCGGCATCGGGCTCGGTTTCGGCCGGGGCCTGGGCACAGCTTGCGCCGAGCTCGACCGCGGTGTCGTGGACATGCTGGATGCGCTTCTGATCGGCGGCGTTGTTGCGGCGGCCTTCCTTCGCCAGGTCGAACACCTTGTAGACGTCGATGACCGCTTCGGGATTGGCCGGCCGGTCGACCAGGCTGATCTCGGTGAGGTCGAGACCCGTGATCACGCGCTGGTCATCGGGATCGCGCGATGTCACGCGGCCGCCGATGGAAAAGCCCTTGTAGACGCCCTGCTTCACCTTCTCCCAGGCGTCGTCGTCCACGACCTTGGCGGCGATGCGCAGGCCGCGCGCGTCGAGATCGGCCTGCTGCGCGACGCCGACCGCCGACGGCTGATGCATCTCGCGGATGTTGGCGAAGCGCATGTAATCGGGCAGCGCGGCTTCGACGGCCTCGCGCTTGACGATCTCGCCCTGGCTGTCGAGCGCGGGCGTCGAGGCGTAGCCGATGGCGAGGCGCTGTTCTTCGTCGAATTTGGCAAGGGGCACGAAAATTCGCATGGGTTTTTCTCCACAAATGAATTTGTTGGGATTTAGGAAGGAGGTAACGGATCGAGACCCAATTCGGCGCGCACTTCGTTGACCGACTTGATGCCGGCCTTGACGTAATCGACGGCGACGGCGGCGACCTTGGCGGGATCGCTCGGCTGGTCGTCGCTCCAGGCGAATTCGAGATCGGGTGAATCGTATTCGCGCGCGATGACGCGGTCGCAAAGCTGCTTCACCCAATTCTTCAACGGCAGCAGACCTTCGGCGAGCGCCGCGTCCTGCGCGGTTTCGGCGGTGGCGCGGTTGAGTTGCGGGACAAACGGCTGCGGCGAGACCGAGAAGGCGTAGCAGACGACCCGCGCCAGCCATTCGTCGAACGGATCCTTGAGCGCCGGCTCGCGCGTCGGAATGAAGGTCTTGGCGACGCCGCCGGGCACAAACTTGGCGTGGCGGCGCTGCGCCGTGTTGCCTTCATGCAGACTGTCCCAATAGCCCTGGAACTGCCGGATCTGATCCGGCGTCCAGGTGTCGGGCACGCCGATCAGAGCTTCCGGGATGTTGCCTTCGGTGTAGTACTGGAGCTGCCAGATCTGCCGGCGCAGGGCGATGTTGACGGTCATCTGCACCTGCTCGACCGGCGAGAAGCCGTACACCTTGTGAAGGCGCGGGTTGCGCGGCAGGTAGAGGAGCTCGTCGGCGGTGTAGTCGACCGCCGGCAGGCCTTTGAGCACCTGCTGATAGGCGGGTTCGGGATGCTGCGGCGTGCGGCCCCAATCGTCGATGACGCGCTTGATGGTGGCGCCGTCGAGCGGCTCGAGCGCGCACAGCGTGCCGTCGCGCGTGCGGCGGAGATAAAGCGCCGGCGCGTCGATCACCAGCAGGTCTTCGAGCACCAGCCGCAGCCAGGTCGGCCACGGATGGATGCCGTCGGGACAGGCGAACAGCGCGGATATGGCGCCGATGCGCGGATCGGACTTGGCGCCGGCGGCGCGATCGCGCGCGCGTATCGACCAGGATAGACGCTCGATCTGATCCTTGCGGCTTTCGATAATGAGGCGGATGAGATCGTAGGAATCCGCCAGCGCGCGCAATTCCGCGAAGCTCGTGCCCTCGTAGGCACGCGGCCGGGTGACGAGGTTGTAGCCCGACGGAAAGTCGAACTGGCGGCCCGCCACCGCAGCCGGCGCGCCAGGCGCCGGCGGGTTCAGAGGCCCGAACCAGGTGCCGGCATCGCCGCTGACGACATAGCCGAGCGCGCGCGCCGCGCGGGCGACGATGCCTTCCGGAATGGGCGTCGCGGTGGGATGAGAATCGGTCATGCGTTGCGTATCCGATGGATTGACGGGCCGCCGGCGGCCCGCTTTATAATTTCCGCGTGAGCCTGGGGGAGGCTCGAAGGCGGGGGGAAAAATGTCTCAAATTTTGCGGCGGGTGATGGTGATTTCCGCGGGTGTCGCGGCGCTAACGGCAGAATTCGCAATTCCACACGGCGCGAAGGCCGACGAATTAATCGAATCCGCCGCCGACGAGCAAAGATGCCTTGCCGTTGGCGGGCAGATCTCACGCAACGGCAGCGATGAGTATTGCTCAACGCCGGAACTCGATGCCCGCTGCAATCAGATCAATCCAGCGCAGTACGATCAGAACGGGAACCGGATTACCTGGTACTTCGATTACGGCTCCGGCACCTGCGCCAAGAGTCCGTGCTTCCTCACCAGCGCCTGCGCCGACTTCGCCGGCCTGCCCGACGACTGCTTCGAATTGTCGGTCCTCAGGCGGTTCCGCGACGAAGTCCTCACGCACATGCCGCGAGGCAAGGACGACATCGCGCTCTATTATCGCGTCGCACCGGCGATCGTCGAAAGGATCGGCGCGTCGCCGCAGCGGTCGCGCGAGCTGGCGCGGCTCTATGTGCTGTACGTTCTGCCGAGCGCGTTCGCGGCGTGGCTCGGCTGGGTGGGCGTTGCGCGCCGGATCTATACGCGGATGATGCGCAATCTGGCGGCGCGTTATCGCATCGCACTGGTTTAGCGGACCTCGCAGGAGTCACACACGTGCACGGAATACGTTTCGCCGCTGCGTTCGCTTTGTCCGTCAGCATGCTGCTGGCGACACAAGCGCTGGCGCAGAAGGACGACGACAACCGGCGCCAGTGCGCCAGCAACACCGCGGCGCCCGATGTGAAGATCGCCGCCTGTTCGGCGGTCATCCAGGCGGGCGGCGGGACCAACAAGAACCTCAACGCGGCGCTCTATAACCGCGGCGGCGCCTATTCGGCGGCAGGCCAATACGACAAGGCCATCGCGGATTTCACGCAGGCGCTTAAGCTCAATCCCGACGACGGCATCACCTATATCGGCCGCGGCAACGCCTATCTCCAGAACGGCGATTTCGACCATGCCGGGCCCGATTTCGACGCCGCGATCCGGCTCCATACGCAACCGGCGGTCGCGTACTCGGGCAAGGGCATGATCGACTTCGTGCACGACCAATACGACCGCGCCATCGAGGATTTCGGCCAGACCATCCGGCTGCAACCGGGCGAAGCCGAGAGCTTCACCATGCGCTGTCTCGCGCGCGCCATCGTCGGCAAGCTGCAAGCGGCGATGGCCGACTGCAACCAGGCGATCAAGCTCAATCCCAACGACGCCGAGGCGTACAGCAATCGCGGTCTGGTCTATCTCAAGCTGAAGCAGCCGACCGCCGCCCTCGCCAACTACCATCGGGCGTTGCAGCAGGAGCCCGGCGGCGACACGCTTCTCTATGGTCAGGGTATCGCCAAGCACCTGCTGGGCGATCAGAGCGGCGGCGACGCCGACATCGCGGAAGCCACGAAGCTTTCGCCCGACATCGCCGCGGTTTTCACCAAGTGGGGCGTCATCGAACAGTAAGAAGCGATTTGGGGAGGCTCACATGCAACGCCAACTGTTCAGCGTCGTCGTGTCGTTTGGCCTCGTGCTCACCGCAAGCGCGCTGGCGCAGAGCCGCGACGAGAATTGGAAACTGTGCGCGAGTGATTCGACCGACCTCGATCCGAAGATCGGCGCCTGCACCGCGATCATACAATCCGGCCAGGAGACCAACGCGGACCTCGCCGTCGCGTTTTATGACCGGGGTGGCGCCTACGACGACAAGGACCAAATCGACCGCGCCATCGCGGACTACAGCCAGGCCATCCAACTCAAGCCGGGTTACGCGCACGCCTTGCGCAATCGCGGACGCGATTATGGCCGAACCGGCCAATACGATCTCGCCATCAACGATTTCAGCTACGCGATCCAAGCCGATCCAAGTTATGTCGATGCCTATGCAAACCGCGGCTACGCCTATTACTTCAAGGGGCAATACGACCGCAGCATCCAGGACGCGGATCAGGCCATCCAGCTCGACCCGAACGATGCCATCGCCTTCTACGTTCGCGGCATGGCGAAACAGCAGACCGGCGATACCACCGGCGGCGACGCCGACATCGCGCGGGCGAAACAGCTCAATCCCAATCTTGCTCAGTGAGCGGGCGATATTTCGGTTCGAACGTCTCATGCCCGGACTTGTTCCGGGCATGACGGATAGAACCCCTCACCCAGCCCTCTCGCTCTAATCGGGGCGAGGGTTGGAAACGATGCGCCGGCCAGTCCTATACTTTCGGCACAGCCAGGGGGCCTGCATGCGGAGGAAGCTGTTCGCCGTCGTACTGTCGCTTGGCGTGGCGCTGGCAAGCAACGCGCTGGCGCAGAGTCAGGACGAGAACTGGAAGACTTGCGGCAACGATTCGGCCGATCCCGACCTCAAGATCGCGGCCTGCACCGCCGCCGTCCAATCGGGACAGGAGACGGCGGAGAACGCGGCCGTCGCGTATTTCCATCGCGGCACCGCCTATGACGACAAGGACCAGCTGGACCGCGCCATCGAGGATTACAGCGAGGCGATCCGGATCAAGCCCGATTACGTGGATGCCTATCGCAGCCGCGGCCAGGCTTACGGCCGAACCGGCCACTACGACACCGCCATCGCCGACTTCGACCGCGCCATCAAGCTCGATGCGAAGAACGTCGACGCCTATTCCAATCGCGGCTTCGCCTACTATTACAAAGGCCTGTACGATCGCGCGATTGAGGACGAGAACCGGGCCATCCAGCTTGCGCCGGACGACGCGGTCTCGTACTTCGTCCGCGGCCTGGCGAAGCAGAAGTTGGGCGACCAGATCGGCGGCGCTGCCGACATCGCGCGGGCGAAGCAGCTCAATCCGAATGTCGGAAAGTAGGCAACACCCTCACCCTCCCGCCTGACGGCGGGTCCCTCCCTCTCCCGCTTCGCGGGCGAGGGGCTTCATCGGCTTTCGGTCAAGCCGCGGTAGTAGTCGAGGATCGCGGCGTCGCGGTTGGCCATCAGGTCGGTCACCGCCCAGACCAGGGCGTCGAGCCGGTCCGGCGACGTGCCGGATGCGGCGCGGTCGAAATCGGCGGTGAAAGCGCACAGTTGATCCTCTAGCGTGGCGAAGCCGCCGACGTGATGCACCCTGCCCTGCTCGTACAAGGCCGCGACCGGCTCGGCGCGCACCGCCTTGCCGCGCGAGGCGCGCAACGCGCGGAACGGCGCGTCGCTTTGCACCGAGCGCAGCGTGGCCTCGACCATCTCGCCGCCGTTGTTGACTTCGGCGACGATGCGATCGGCGGCGAATTTCCCGTAGGCGGCGGCCGCCTTGAGCGCCCAGGCCCGCGGACTCATGCGGCCCGACAGATCGTCGAGCACGTAGACGTGGCCGTCGTGCGCCAAGCCGGCGACGACGATGCCGGTCTCGTCGGCGCCTTCGCCGGACGACGCCGCCGGATCGATGGCGACGACGATGCGCGACAGATCGGGCGCGCTTGCGACACGCGCGGCTTCGATGGCGTCGCGCGACCACAGCGCGCCGGGCACATCGTCCAGCAGCTCGGCTTCCAGTTCCTGCCGGCCGAGACGCGTGCCGCGGTAGCGGCGCACGATTGAATCCAGAAACGCCGGCGCCAGATTGGCGGCGTTGTCGAAGGTCGAGCCGCGCGTGACCACCGTGCCGGGCGATGCCAACATGTCGCGCACCAGCTTGTTCGGCTTGGGCGTGGTCGTCACGACGGCGCGCGGATCGGACCCCAGACGCAAACCCAACAGCAAATTGTCCCAGGCGGCGGCGTAGCGCCACGCGGCGAGCTCGTCGCACCATGCGAGATCGTGCTGCGGACCGCGCAGGCGTTCGGGCTCGTCGGCCGAGAACGCCAGCGCGATGGCGCCGTTGGGCCAGGTGAGCCGGCGCTTCGACGGCTCGTAGTGCGGGCGCCAGTCGTCGCCCGATATCGCGCGCAAGCCGCTTTCGCCTTCGACCATCACGTCACGCACGTCGGCCGAGGTCGGGCCGACCAGTGCGATGCGGGAGGACAGGCCGGATTCGACGCGGGCGCGGACGAATTCGGCGCCGCTGCGCGTCTTGCCGAAGCCGCGGCCGGCCAGCAGCAGCCAGACGCGCCAGTCGCCCGGCGGCGGCAGCTGATCGGGCCGCGCCCAGAATTCCCAATCGTCGAGCATCCGGCCTTGCTGAACGGCGCCGAGGCGGTCGAGGCGCGCTCGCTGCTCATCGGGTTCGAACGCCGCGAACTGCGCCGCTGCGCTTTCGTTCAGTGAGGCCGAAGGCGCTCCTGTTTCTTTATCTTCCGTTGCGCCCCCCTCCCATTCCCTCCCCCTCGAGGGGGGAGGGTTAGGGTGGGGGTGATCGGTCGCCGACTTTTGCTTCATTGGTCTGAGTTGCGCCCCCACCGCTTGCGAGGGTTGGTTTAGGTGGGCGTGCCGTCGGTCTTCTTCAGGCGCGCGAGGCGCTGGAGCAGGATCGCGCGCGCATCGCGGTTGGCCTGGCGGTGATCGGTCGGGCTGCGCAGGGCGCGTCCGGAACCGAGCAGGCTAGTATGGCGCGCGAGCAATTCGAGCGCCCCGTGCTTGTCGTGCAGGCGGATGCTTCCGGGCTTGCCGTTGCCCGGCGGAGCGACGTGCGCGACGGCGCCGCCTTGCCAATCCGAGGCCGGAACCCGCAATTCGAAGCGGTTCGGCCCCCAATCGACGAAGTCGCGCATGTCGGCGAAAGCAATCTTGGAAAATTCCAGCAGAACGCGATCGGCGGTGACGCGGCGGCTTTCGGCGCGATCGGCCTCGCCCTTGGCGACCGCGGCGGCGATATCGGAACGGCGGAGCAGCTTGTGCGCCTGCCAGCCGGGGCGCTTGCCGCCGAAGCCGGCGCGTTGCGCCGCGGCGGTGGCGTTGAGGTCGACGAGATATTCATCGACGAAGCGGCGCTCGCGCTCGTTCATGCGCGCGATGCCGGCTTCGACGGATCGAGGGCGCCGAGAATGCGGGCGAGCGTGTCGAGCGCGCGCCGCTTGTCGTGGGTGGCAATGGTGACGCGGTTCTCCCAGCCGTCATCGACGCGGACGCTGGCGACGGCGGCGCGATCGGCCGACGACAGCTCGCTCGCATCGCGAACCAGCGCGTCGTCGGGCCCCCATTCAGCGAGACGGCGCCAATCGACCAAGGCGATGCGCGCAAGCTCTTCCAGCACGCGTTCCGGCGTGATGCCGGTGCGGCGCGCGCGCTCGGCCATGGCGGCGGCGATGGCGTCGGCGATCACCGGCGTTTTGAGCAAACGGTGGGCGCGGTTCCGCGCGTCGCTCGGCGCATAGCCGGCGCGGATGGCGGCGTGCTTGCCGTCGAGATCGACGAGGTATTCGTCGACGAAGCGGTGCTGGCGGAGGTTCATGCGGACTCCGAAATGCGGGGCGCGAAGGCGCCGAAGCCCCGCGCCGCGATGCGGCTTTGGCCGCGGGCGCGATCGCGGAGCGACTGCGCGCCGAATGGGGCGCGAGGCTTCGGCATGGGGACAACAAAAAACCCGGCCGGTCTTGGCGACCGCCGGGCGCAATTCTCAGGATGGCGAATTCATAGCAAATCAGACCGGACGGTAGTGGGTCAGTTTGAAATTCCCGCCCCCTTGGCCTTGTCTAAGGCTCATGCCATGTTCAACGCATGGCCACCAAGCGACTCAAACGCCCCCGCGACCCGGTATCCCTCGCCAAGCTCATAGGCGACATAGCGACGGGACAGACCGAAGATGTTGTGGAAGATACGCGGGACCAAACGGCTGTTATACGGGGGCACGTCGGCGGCTTAATAGGCGGAAAGAGTCGCGCCAAAAAACTCTCGCCGCAGAGACGTAAGGCAATTGCTAGGAAGGCCGCAAAGACACGATGGAAAGATTAGCCTTCCTGTATGCGCTTCAGTGTCTCGCGTGAAAGAATACCGTCAGCGAAACCGCGCATTACGATATACGGCCTCATGAGCGGACTACGGAACCGATAGCGGAGCCGCCTTGCCGTACCTACGCGTTCGATAATAGGTCCGCGAGCATGTTCGCTAAATTCCTTTAAGTGTCTCGCGAATGTCGGGATGTCGTACTTATGGGCGGTGATCAAATTAAGTGGCGTCCGAACTGACGCGGCTGTGAAATAGCCAAGTTCATCAATAGCAGCCAACGCGCAAGCTAATAGAACCTCTTTAAAAAGATTATCTGGCTGTTGACTCTTCGTAGCCTGGTAATACGCGGTTTTGATTGACTGCTGCCACTGGTCAAGCGCGTTCTTCATTCCAACTTCGACGTGGGAGCTTTCGATCTTCATTTTTTTGGCAACTAGAGCGGCACGCACGCTTTGTAGCGCCAATAAATGGGTGATGTATGGCAGTCCTTGCGAGAGGTTAGCTATCTCGTCCAATGCCTCTGGAGCAATTCCCATCTTAAGCCTGCTGAGCCCGGTCATCACAATTTGTTTTATCTCTTGCGGAGACATGCGCGGCATCGGGACTTGTACGATTGCGCGCTCAACGGACTGATGCCCCTCGATAAGGTCGTCAATTGAATCGGCAACACCAATGAGCACTATCGTTGCTGACACCGAATAGTCGCTGAGTCCTTTTATGGTGTCCGCCATCGTTACCGTGACCGCTCGATCTTGAATGCGATCAAATTCGTCAAACACCACGACCAAAACAATTCCTTTGCTAAGGTCGCTCAACACGCGGCGCACGTCATCCGGAGTAATTTCGTCAGGAAGATTTTCTACAACGCTCTGCGCCGTCTCAATTTCCTCAGCATTAAATCCCATGCCAGGCTTCTTTTTCGAGACGACGATGTCTTGAAGCGCCTTTTTCCATAAGGAGGAAAACGTGTCGGTTGAGTCGCAATTGACGCGAGGCAACAGATAGTTCTGCCGAACTCGCCCCAGAAAGGCGGCCAGAACGTTTGATAGTGATGTTTTCCCCACGCCCCGCTCACCAAACATAACAGCGTGATAGCCGCGCTGCGAGATCGCCTGAAGAATGCTTTGGATTTGCTGGATGCGACCGGAAAATAGGTCGCGCTCGTTGATGGGCGCTCCCGGGGTGAAGACGGAACCGGCCTGAAACTCTATCGCCGCGTAATCAGCTTGTTGATCGGCAGGCATCGCGCCCCCTTAAGGTTATATAAATCAGCGAATGCTGCTAATATAACAGCGAACCATGCTAGTTAAGCACGAAACGCTGTTGACACGCAAGCCTTTCTCAAGCATAATGGTCAGTATGAACCGGCTGACCACGGAACAGCGCGCCCAAATCCTCGGCCTGATGGTCGAGGGCATGGCGATCCGTGCGATCAGCCGCCAGACCGGAGCCAGCAAGAACACCATCGTCAAGCTGCTCCGCGATGCGGGCGAAGCCTGCTCCGAGTATCAGGACCGCGCGATGCGCGAGCTTCCGTGCAAGCGGCTACAGTTGGACGAGATTTGGTCGTTCGTCGGTGCGAAGGAAAAGAACGTGCCCTACGAGCGCAAGGGCCTCGGCATTGGCGACGTGTGGACCTGGACGGCAATCGACGAGGAAACCAAGCTGGTGCCGTCCTGGTTTGTCGGTAGCCGCGACTCCGATCATGCCCGCGCCTTCGTCATGGACTTGAAGGGCCGTCTCGGCAACCGGGTCCAGATCACTAGCGACGGCCATAAGCCCTACGTCCAGGCGGTCGAAAGCGCGTTTGGCGATGATGTCGATTACGCGATGCTGCAAAAGATTTATGCCGCGCCATCGCGTTCGCCTGAGACGCATCGCCGCTATAGCCCATCGCCGTGCATCGGCGCGAAGCGCCAGCGTATCGTCGGCAACCCGGATATGTCCAAGGTCAGCACGTCGCATGCGGAGCGTATGAACCTGAACATCCGCATGGGCCTTCGCCGCTTCACGCGACTGACCAATGCGTTCAGCAAGAAAATGGAAAACCACTGTCACGCGCTGGCGATCTACTTCATGCACTACAATTTCTGCCGCATCCATCAAACGCTTCGCGTCACTCCGGCCATGGCCGCTGGCGTCAGTGACAAGCTATGGGAGCTAACGGACGTGGTGCGCGTGGTGGATGATTGGGAACGCGGTAGTATGCGCGCAGCCGATGGGGAATTTGGCGGCGAGACAAGTTACAGTGGCCATGTCGCGCATCACAACCGCTTGGACAAGTCGCGTTCCTGATCGGCGCGGCAGAACGCGGAAATAGGGAGGAAATTATGACTCAAAAGAGGGAGTTTGTTCGTCCTGCTGGCCTTCTACCGGAGGAGCGATCAGCAAACGCGTTGGAATTTATTGCTGAGTATCTTGATCGGATTGACGGCCACCTTGAAACACTCGCAAGTGCCCAAACTGTTGGCTCGCTTGAGGGGATTCGGATGTCGCTTGTCGGGATAACGGGAATACTAAATTCCACGGCGCGGGACTGAAGCCAAGGGATTCAATTTCTGCCGCAGACATATCGTCCCACACAGCAAGAATCTTATACATGTCCGCAACTGTGTAGCCACGCGCCATAAAGTCTACGGGGCGTGGCTTTTTTCTTTCCGTTCGGTTGCTCATTCAAACTGACCCACTACCGACCGGACCAGTCAAGAACAAAATGAGAACATCCTAAGGGCGGGGCCAGCTGCAAGAACCCCTCACCCTTCCCTCTCCCCGCAAGCGGGGCGAGGGTTCGTTGAAGCAGAAGCGCCGGACCGAGTGCGCGCGGCGATGCTATCGTTCGCGAGGGAACGGGGGAGATGCTGACCGCCGGGCTGCGCCACGTGGATCGCGCGATCGCCGCGCTGCTGGCGCTTGCGCGGTGGCTGGTCCTGCCGGTGAGCTTCCTGCTGTTCGCGCAATGGCCGCTGCGCGATCTGGTGCAGGCCGATTCGGTCCAGGCCAACGACCTGGCGCAGTGGCTGTTCGCGCTCTATGTCAGCTTCGCGCTGAGCTTTGCGACGCGCGAGCGCGCGCACCTCGCCGCCGACACCTTCGCCCATCGCTATGCGCCGGCGACACGGCAACGCATCGGGCGCATCGGCGGGTTCCTGTGCGTCGCGCCGTGGTCGCTGTTCATCGTGATCGCGGCGACGCCGTCGGTGTGGCGGTCGGTCAGCGGGCTCGAGGCGTTTCCCGAGACCTATAACCCCGGCTTTTTCCTGGTCAAGCTGGCGATGTGGATCCTGGTGGCGCTGACGCTGATCCAGGCGACGCTCGACCTGCTGCGGCCGCCGGCGCGCGATTAGACATGGAAAACGCGGGCTTCTATATGCTCGCCGCGGTGCCGGTATTGCTGCTGGCGACGGGATTGCCGGCGTTCATGGTGCTGATCGCGGTCGCCACCGTCGCGGCGGCGATCGGCGTCGCCTCGGGCGCGATCCCTTATGAACTGTTGACGGCGATGCCGGAGCGGATCGTCGGATTGCTCGAAGCCGATCTGCTGCAGGCCTTGCCGCTTTACGTGCTGATGGGCGCGCTGCTCAACCGGCTGCCATTGGCGGATATCCTGTTCCGCGCCGGCAACGCGCTGTTCGCGCGCACCGCCGCGGCGCCGCTGTTGTCGGCGGTCGGGCTCGGCACGCTGCTGGCGCCGATGAACGGCTCGGGCGGCGCCAGCGTGGCGACGCTGGCGCGCATCGTGTTGCCGCGGCTTACGGCGCATCGCGTGCCGAAGGAAAAGGGCCTCGCCGCGGTCTGCGTCGCCAGCACCTTCGGCGTGGTGGTGCCGCCTTCCCTCGTCCTCATCCTGCTGGGCGACGCGATGCTGACCGCGCACACGACGGCGATGAACATCACCGGCCACCTCACCCGCGCGGTCAACACCCAGGACGTGTTCCGCGGCGCCTTGCCGCCGGCGGCGATGTTCCTGGCGCTGGCCGCGGCGCTGGCATGGTGGAGCGGCCGGCGCGCCGATCCCGCCGGAACGGGCGTGACGCGGGGCGAGCGGCTGCGGCCGCGCGACTGGGCGATCGCGGCGGCGACGGCGGCGTTCGTCGTCGGCCTGCTGCTCGGCGTGGTGCTGGGCTATTTCTACGCGGTCGAAGCGGCGGCGGCGGGCGGCATGGCGCTGTTCGTCGTCGGACTCGTGTCGCGCAGCCTGACCATGAACGTTCTGGGCCAGGTGCTGCACGACACCATGGCGATCACCGGCGCGCTGTTCGCGCTGCTGATCGGCGCCACCACCTTCACGCTCGTCGTGCGCGCCTTCGGCACCGACCAGGTGATCACCGCGCTCATCCAGGCGGTGCCGGGCGGCGCGCTTGGCCCGGTCTTGGCGGTGATGGCGGTGCTGTGGCTGTGCGCCTTCGCGCTCGACGCGTTCGAGATCATCTTCGTCGTGATTCCCCTGGTCATGCCGGCCTTGCTGACGCGGGTAGACGACGCGGTGTGGGTTTCGGTGCTGGCGCTATTGTCATTGCAGGCGAGCTTCCTGCTGCCGCCGCTCGGCTATGCGGTGATGATGGCGCGGACGATCGCACCGGTGCGGGTGGCGCTCAGGCCGCTGATCGCGGCGCTGCTGCCGTTTCTCGCGGCGCAGCTCGTGGTGCTCGGCCTGACGGTGGCGTTTCCACGGATCGCGCACCTGGCGCTGCCGGCCGAGCCGAGCGCCACGGCGCCGGCGCATCCGCTGAGCAATCAGGACATCGACAACATGCTCGAGAATTTGCCGGGGGTGCCGGACAAGTAACGGCCGGGCTTCGCGGGTTCAGCCGCGCCGTTTGCGCCCCAGCGGCACGATCATCGAGACATTCCGCCGATACTGCACATAGTCCTCGCCGTGATAGGCGACGAGGTCGCGCTCTTCGAGCAGGATGCCGATGAAGATGTAGCCGGTGGTGGCAACCGCGAATAGGAGATGGCCCGCGGTCATCACCGGCGTCGCCCAGAAGGCGAGCAGGAATCCGAGATAGATCGGATGGCGGACGTAGTTATAGAGAAACGGCGTCTTGAAGGCGGACGGCCGATATTCGGCGCGGCGCCAGTTGCCGTAGACCTGCTGCAGGCCGAACAGGTCGAAGTGGCTGATCAGGAAGGTGCTGATCAAGACGACGATCCAGCCGAGCCAAAACAGCGCCGTGAGAAGCGCGGCGCCCGCAGCGTTGTCCACCGACCAGACGAGATCGGGAATGGGACGCCACTGCCAATAGAGCAGGATGAGAACGAGGCTCGACGCCAGGACATAGGTGCTGCGCTCCACGGCGCGCGGCACGAAGCGCGTCCACCAGCGCTTGAAAGCCGGCCGCGCCATGACGCTGTGCTGAACGGCGAAGAGGCCGAGCAGGATGATATCGACGACGAGCGCCTCGGCCAGCGGCACGCCGGCGCCGCTGTCGATCGACTTGGGCACGCCGATCGCGCCGACGAATCCGATGGCGTAAAGAAAAGTGAGCAGAAACAGGACGTAACACAGGCCACCATAAATCAGACCGACCATCGTTCCCCCCATCCGTATGGAACTGCGTTTCGGACCGTCTCATGCGGGCCGCGCAACGGGCCCCTGTGCGCACCAGTGTTACAAATATTTCAGCGTCCGTGCCAGAGTACCGTTCATGCGATCTTCCGCACGCCAATGCGGGCGGCGCTGCTGCCGTTTCGCGCGACGCGTGGCGGCAACCGAGGGAGCGAAACCATGCAGCCGCAAGAACAGCCGGTGGTGAAGATTGGACAACTGGAAGTCCGCTATCTGATGGACGGGACCGTGACGGGCGCCGGGGTTGGCATGTTCGAGCTGACGGTGCAGCCGGGCGCGCGGGTTCCGCCGGCACACAGCCATAGCGGAAACGAAGAGATCGTCTATGTCCTCGAAGGCACGCTGCGCTATTCGGTCGACGACGAGATGCGCGACCTGAAACCCGGCGACCGGATGTACACGCCGCGCGGCTCTGTCCACGCCTTCAGCAATCCGCACGACAGGCCCGCCCGCGCACTCATCATCCTGACGCCGGACATCGGCGCGCAATATTTTCGCGATGTCGCGGAAGCCATCGCGGGCGGCCCACCCAACCCGGCGAAGCTGGCCGAGGTGATGACGCGCTATGGACTCGTCCTGGCACCGCCGAAACAATAGGTGGGATTGGGGTTACCGTCGGACGGTCGCATGATGACGAAACCGAAGGAGCGCACACTCTAGACGTGGATGGCCGGGGCAAGCCCGGCCATGGCATTGAGTTAGTTTTTCGTGCGGAGATTAGCGGCCGTATTATCCGCATGAAATGCGGAGAATAGGCTTACGAGCGCGATAAGCGGATGCCGCCGCCGGCGGGTGTTTCGATGCCGTCGCCGCGCTGTAATTCTACGCGTAGGTACGGGGGCCGGTTTTCGAGCTAGACTCATCGGATGGGCGCCTCGCCGATCGACGACCATCCGCGGTTTCGCCACATGGCGGACTATCTTGCCGCCAAGGCGCCGCCGGGGAAGCTTCCGGGACGCCAGCATATCGAGCCGACCGAGATTGCCGATCTGCTTCCCTGGATCATGATGATCGACGTGATCGTGGCGCCGGACGCCGCGCTGCGGTATCGCATCCGCCTGGTCGGCACCGAGGTGGTGGCGATTCAGGGCAGCGACGGAACGGGCAAATATGTCGAGGAGGTTCTCGACAAGGACGAGGCGGCCGCGATCGTGCGCGGCTACGGCGAGATCGTCCAGTCGCGCCAGCCGGGATACCGACGTGGCGTCGTCGCCACGGCGGGACGCGAGCACGTGCCTTACCGCCGCATCGCCTTTCCGCTCGCCCGCGACGGCGAGCATGTCGATATGCTGCTGTTCATCTTCGCCAACGACGGCAAAGGTCCGCTGAAAGAGCCGCCGAGACCATGAAAAAGAGCACCGCGGCCAAGGGCGCCGCGCTCAAGGACCCTTCGCGTCTGTTCAACGCCAGCCTCGACGGCAACACAAGGCGCGCCATCGATCTTCACGAGGGCGACAAGATCGATGCGGATGCCTTCAAGAGGCTGATCCGCGCCGCCGTGGCGCTCAACAGGGCGGCGGCCCGATAAGCGTGTCCGGCCCGGCCGCCGTGGCAAGCGCGCCGCCAATTGCCTCGCCATTATCGCGCTTGCTTTGACGCGCCTTTGGTTGCGTAGTCATGGGTCCACGCCCCAGATGAATCGGTCGAGCAAGCCTCACAGCAGGAGTTGCGCCAATGGCCGTCGTTCCCGTCTTCAGCTACACAACCTAT
The DNA here is from genome assembly GCA_035632055.1 of Allostellaceae bacterium. Taxonomy (GTDB): domain Bacteria; phylum Pseudomonadota; class Alphaproteobacteria; order ATCC43930; family CGMCC-115725; genus REEB95. Next base: position 3,493 of record DASQHO010000011.1, on the reverse strand, counting down.
AACCTCGAGACGGACCGAAACGATAGGCAGCCGGTCAAGGGCACGGTCCAGGCCATTTGGCGCGCCAAAGGCGACGTCATCAACGGCACGCGGGAAATGATCGACGACTCGCTCCTCGACGATGCCGGGTTTTGCCGCCCCGCAATTTCACATTAGGACACGACCGGCCCGGCAGCGGGCTTGGCGCGACGCGACGGCTCAACCCTGGTGCCGTTCCAACTCCTGGATTTTTTCGAGCTCCGCTTCGATTTTCCGGATCGTTTCGAGATAGTGCTGCGCGACCGACGCAGGCGCGCCGCGGAGCAATCGATTGTACGCCTCGATCTGGAGCCTCAAATCGTCCGCACGGTCGGACATGATGACGTTCCCAAGCACCTGCCGCCGATCAGCGGCGCAGCCGGCCCGGTGCGCGGGCCATGCGAGCGGTTAGCCGGCGCCGGCGCCGGTGAATTGGCCGGGAGCAGCCGCGCCTTGTTCAAGTTCCGTCGCCGCCCGCTCGCAATGATCGGCAAGGATCGGAAAGACGCGTTGCCTCTCGGCATCCCGCGTCGTCCGCGCCGCGCGACGCAGCTCGAAGGCTTGTTCCCGCAAAATCGCCGGTTCACGCATGGGCATCCTCCCTGAGCACCTTGGCGTCCGCCAAGCTTGTCACCGTTTTGTTGCAGATTGATGACGCTTCGGCGGCGGGCGGCGACCTACGGCCCGGCCGCCAGTTTCAGGAACTGCCGCTTCATGGCGTCGACCCGCGCGAGATAGGTTGCGGCGGCCTCGTCGCCGCAGCGCTCGCCCGCCGCGAGGCGGAAATGGCGGCGCGCGAAATTCGCCGCCGGGACGATGCCGCAAAGCTGGACGATCGCGGCGAGATCCTCGATCTGCCGCGGGCTGGCCGGCAGATCGGGCCGGGCGGCGCGGATTTCGGCGACCTTGCGATCGAGGTACACCGCAGTGAGCTCGATCGCGTCGTGCGGCAGCACGCGCGTATAGAGGAAATTGAACCAGCAATCGTCGGTGACGGCGTGATCGCGGATGCAAGAGCGCCGCGCCTCGGCGAAGGCGGCGTCGGTCATCTGGTACATGCCGACGGAGGTCGAGGCCGGCGCATAGATGCCGAAGGGGTTCCACGAAAACCGCCAGCGCCAATAGGTGCGTGCGACCGGGTTGCCGTCGCTTTCGACTTCGGCCAGCGCCGCCAGCAGCGCGGGCGAGATACCCTTCGTGGAATAGCGGCGGAAGAGATCGCCGTATTCCCGCCAGGCGGCTTCCGGCGTCTTGGCGAGCCTGCCGTCCAGCGGAAAGAACAGCTCGGTCGGCTTGCGGACGACGTGATAAGCGAGATTCAGCGACGAGAAGACCGCGAGGGCCGCGGCGACAACGATCCCGATGCGCACGGCGCGCGGTAGTGCTCCGAACCGGCGCCAGGCGCGGCGCAGGTGCTTGCGGCCGCGCTCGATCCGGCGGCGGATGGCGCGCCAGTCACGCCAAAGTTTGCGCCTGCGAAGCGGAACGCGGCCGACCCGCGATGAAGCCATGGGCGAAGAGGCTAGAAACGGCCTTGGGCTTTTTCGTGGCGGCCGCAGGCCAGCCGGTTTGCCTAGATTGCGCCGGCAACCGTGCTGAACGTGTTCTTCACATTCCCGCCGAGCGACGAGACCGCGGAAACGATCACGATCGCGATGAGCGCGGCGAGCAGGCCATATTCGATGGCGGTGGCGCCCGCGTCGTTGCGGATCAGCGATCGAATCAAACGCAGCATGTATCGGCCATCAATCATCGCGCGACCGATAGTTTTAGTCTCGTATTCTCAAATTGCAATCAATGTTGGCGGAATCGACCGCGCCGCAGCGATGGCCGACCTCGCTTCGGAGCGGCCGGCGCGACGGACGGCGACAACGCGCCGCGATCCGCCGACGCCGGACGATCAACCGAAGCCGGCCGGGTTCAGGCGGCCGAGCGTTTCTTCGACCACAGGCAATCGAGGCGGTAGGCGCCCGGTCCTGTGACATAGACGAACAGCAGCGCGCCGAGAATGGCGAGGTTCTTGGAGAAATTGGTGTACTGAATCTGCTGCGCCGGCGGCGTGTATTGCCAATAGCGGTGCGCGGCCGCCGTCGCGATCAGCACGTACGCGATGCCAAGGAGCGCGCCGTAGCGCGTCCAGAGTCCGAAGACCAGCGACACGATGAGAATCCACTCGATGATCTGGGCGACGAGACTGCACACCGCGGGCGCAAAAAATCCGAGGCTTCCGAGGTAACCCGGGCTCGGCCCGCCGACCCAGACGGTCATCAGGAACAGCAAGGCAATCAGCACCCGCCCGATCAATATCAACAGGTCGTTCATCGCTTTCCCCCTTGGTTCGGTTTTGCTGCACGCGTTCGGCAAACACGCAACACGGATCAAGGAACCCAGCGTAGCGGCAAACCCGAGTCGGGCAAAACGCTTTCCCGCCGTGCCGTTGAATTGCCGCAAAACCGTCGCAAGAATGCGGCGAAGGCACGGACGGACAATGCGCACCACGTTCCATAGGCTTTGCGGTCTCGCCGTTCTGGCATCCGCGCTGGCCGCGGCCGGCCCAAGCCGGGCCGAATCGCTGCTCGATGCGCCGATCGCCTACAGCGCGACTCGCACCACCACGGTCGATGGGCGGACCTATGTCGGAACCGTCCATCACATCGCCGGCAAGGAGCAGCAGGAAGAGCACCTGTTCGGCATGGATGACGCGTTCATCCTCGACGGCAACAAAGACAAGGGATGGCTGGTCGTGCCGGCGCTCCACAGCTTTGTCGCGTTTCCGTTTCCGCCGATGATGATCGTGCTCGTCAGTCCGACGCTGAAGAAAACACGCATCGGCGACGATGTCGTGGACGGCATCGCAACCACCAAATACGCGATCCACACGCGGGCAAGCGACGGCACGGTGGCGGACGGCTTCGCCTGGTTCAGCCGGCGCGGCGTGCTGATGAAGCTGCAAGGCAGCGTGACCGCGCCCCAGGGCCATCGCACGACTGTGGCGATGGAGCTGCGCGGGGTCAACGAGACGCCGCAAGACGCGGCGCTGTTCGTCCCGCCCGGCGATTTCACCCAGTTGCCGGCCGAGGCCCTGCAACCGCTGCTCGGCGCGCCGCCGCAATAACGCTTTGGACCGCGAGCGTCGGGCGCCGAGGCCGCCCGGCGATCAGGCGGGCTTGGCGTATTTCGTGACGCCGGTGAAGTCGATCAGGACGCAGCGCTTGTCGCCGACGATCCAGGCATCGTGCCCGGGCGGCATGTGGAACGCATCGCCGGCGCGGTATTCGACCTCGGCGCCGTCGTCCATCTTCACCACCATCCTGCCTTCCAGCACATAGCCGGTGTGCGCGCTCTGGCACGAGGGCGTTCCGGCGATCGGCTTCACATGTTGCGACCAGCGCCAGCCGGGCTCGAATACGCCGCGGCCGACGGTGTGACTGCCGACGGTGACGATTTCCACCTTGCCCTTGCCATCCTTGAAGGC
>DASQHO010000010.1:0-7401 GCA_035632055.1 Allostellaceae bacterium | reverse complement strand
AGGAGCGTGTTGGAGGTGTTTCATACCGCCTAGACTACCCCCCGCCGTTGCGCATCGAGGGACCACGCATGATGGTCCTCGCGTCAACGACGAGATCGCCGCGGCGCGTCTGCGTCTCGTCGACGAACGTGGCAACATGGTTGGCGTCGTCACCCGACACGAAGCCCTTACCCGCGCACAGGAAGCCGGCCTCGATCTTGTCGAGGTCGCACCGCAAGCCAATCCGCCGGTGTGCAAGATCCTCGACTTCGGCAAGTTCAAGTACGAGGAGCAGAAGCGCAAGAGCGAGGCGCGCAAGAAGCAGAAGGTCATCGACGTCAAGGAGATCAAGCTCCGGCCGGGCATCGACGACCACGATTACGACGTCAAGATGCGCCAGATGCTCAAATTCATCGAGGAAGGCGACAAGGTAAAAGTCGTCATGCGCTTCCGCGGCCGTGAAATGGCGCACCAGGAGATCGGCATGAACGTGCTGATGCGGGTCAAGGACGGGCTCGACAAGGTCGCCAAGATCGAGCAGTCGCCGCGCACCGAAGGCCGGCAGATGACGATGGTGATGTCGCCCAAATAGGGCGCAGACCGGGGCGCCGGGCTTGTCCGCGCGCCGCGTCCCGGCCGCTTGCCATTCCAGCCCTCGGTCTGTATAACCCCGGCCCAACCGGCGGCCGGGCGTACGGGCATGCCTTGGCGGCCAAATATTAAAATCCGCAAAACGAACCCAATTTCGAGAAAGGCACCGAAATGCCCAAGCTCAAGACCAAATCCGGGGCGAAAAAGCGCTTCGGCCGCACCGCCTCGGGCAAGATCAAGGCGGCCAACGCGCACAAGCGCCACCTCCTCATCAACAAGTCGAAGCGCGGCAAGCGTAACGCCAAGGGCACGATCACGCTCCAGCCGGGCGACGCCAAGCTGGTGATGACCTACATGCCTTATATGAGGGGCTAGGAGCGCGCCATGGCACACGTCAAACGCGGCGTCACCGGACGCGCGCGCCACAAGAAAGTGCTCGGCCTCGCCAAGGGCTATCGCGGCCGCGCCAAATCGTCGTTCCGCATCGCGATCGAGAAGGTCGAGAAGGGCCTGCGCTATGCCTACCGCGATCGCCGGGCGAAAAAGCGCAACTTCCGCGCCCTGTGGATCCAGCGCATCAACGCCGGCGCGCGCGAGGAAGGCCTGACCTATTCGCAGTTCATGAACGGCTTGCGGCTCGCCGGTGTCACCCTCGACCGCAAGATGCTGGCCGACATCGCCATGCGCGAGCCGGCTGCGTTCAAGGCCATCGTTGCTCAGGCGCGCGACGCCCTGCCCAAAGCCTAGGCTGCCACGCCGGGCTCTGCGTAATATGCCGGACTGGATCGTCCCGACAGCGCGCGCGGGCCGGCCGATATCTTCTGCCTGAGGAGCGTGTACGCGGCGATGGAAAGCCTCGACCACATCCGCGACGAGCTTTTGCGCCTGGTGAAAGGCGCAACCAGCCTTGAGGGGCTGGAGCAGGTCCGCGTCGGCGCGCTCGGCCGCAAGGGCCGGCTCACAGGCCTGTTGAAAGAGCTCGGCACGATTGCGCCCGATGCGCGCAAGGCGCGCGGCGCGGCGCTCAACCAGCTCAAGGAGGAGATCGAGGCGGCGCTCGCCGAAGCGCATGCACGCCTGAACGACGCAGCGCTCAACGCGCGGCTGGCGCAGGAACGCGTCGACGTCACGTTGCCGGTCGAGTCAATGCCCGCCGGCCGCATCCATCCGGTGAGCCAGACGACCGACGAGATCGTCGCGATCTTCGGCGCCATGGGTTTCGTCGTCGCCGAGGGACCGCACATCGAGGACGACTTCCACAATTTCACTGCGCTCAACATTCCGCCTGAACATCCGGCGCGGCAGGAGCAAGACACGTTCTATCTGGCCGCAGCCGCCGCGGACGGCAGCCGCAAGGTCCTGCGCACCCATACATCACCGGTGCAAATCCGCACCATGTTGAAGCAGAAGCCGCCGATCCGCATCATCGTGCCTGGCCGCACGTTCCGCTCGGATCACGACGCGACGCATTCGCCGATGTTCCATCAGGTCGAAGGCCTGATCATCGACCGTGCGACCCACATGGGTCATCTCAAGGGGTGCCTGATCGATTTCTGCCGCGCCTATTTCGGCATGGCCGACCTGCCGGTGCGCTTCCGGCCGAGCTATTTCCCGTTCACCGAACCTTCGGCCGAAGTCGACATCGGCTGCTCGCGCGAAGGCGGCGGCCTCAAGATCGGCACCGGCGCAGATTGGCTCGAAATCTTGGGTTGCGGCATGGTCCATCCCAAGGTGCTACGCAACTGCAACATCGATCCCAACGAGTACCAAGGCTTCGCCTTCGGCATGGGGATCGAGCGCATCGCGATGCTGAAATACGGCATCCCCGATCTGCGCACGTTCTACGACAGCGATCTGCGCTGGCTTCGGCACTATGGCTTCGTGCCCTTTGATGTGCCGACGCTCGCCGGAGGCCTGGCGCGATGAAGACGACGCTCGCGTGGCTGAAAGCGCATCTCGAAACCAGTGCCGCGCTCGACGCGATCGTCGGCAAGCTGGTGATGCTCGGCCTCGAAGTCGAAAGCGTCGTCGATCGCAGCAAGCCGCTGGCGCCGTTCGTCGTCGCGCGCGTTTTGGAGGCGAAGCCGCATCCCGATGCGGACAAGCTGAAGCTCTGCCTGGTTGATACCGGTCACGCCAAGGTCGAGGTGGTGTGCGGTGCGCCCAATGCGCGCGCTGGCATGCTCGGCGTGTTCGCGCCGACGGGCGCGGTGATTCCGCGTTCCGGCCAAGCGCTCAAGGCGAGCAAGATTCGCGGCGTCATGTCGAACGGCATGCTGTGCTCGGGCTATGAACTCATGCTGTCCGACGACCACACCGGCATCATCGAGCTGCCCGAAGGCGCGCGTCCGGGCGAAAGTTTCGTCAAGGCAGCGGGTCTCGACGACCCGGTGCTCGACGTGAAGGTCACGCCCAATCGCGCCGATTGCTTGAGCGTGCGCGGCTTGGCGCGCGACTTGGCGGCGGCTGGCATGGGCAAGCTCGCGCCACTCGATGCCGCGCCGGTTTCCGGGACGTTTCCGTGCCCGATTGCCGTTCATCTCGCGGGGCCGGACGATAAGGCCTGTCCGCTGTTTCTCGGCCGCGTCGTGCGCGGCCTCAAGAACGGGCCGAGCCCGGCTTCGCTGCAGGAGCGGTTGAGCTCGATCGGCCTGCGGCCGATCTCGGCGCTGGTCGACATCACCAATTTACTGACCTTCGATCTCGGCCGGCCGCTGCATGTCTTCGATGCCGACAAGCTTAGCGGCGATCTCGCGGTGCGTGGTGCGCGTTCGGGCGAAAGCCTCGCGGCGCTCAACGGCAAGACCTATGCGCTCGAGCCGGACATGACCGTGATCGCCGACGGCAGCGGCGTCCTCAGCCTGGGCGGCGTCATTGGCGGCGCCGCCAGCGGTTGCACCGAAACGACCACCAGCGTCTTCATCGAAGCGGCGTTGTTCGATCCGATGCGAACAGCGGCGACGGGCCGCAAGCTCAACGTGCAGAGCGATGCGCGTTATCGGTTCGAGCGCGGGCTCGATCCCGAATTCGTCGGGCCCGGACTCGAAATCGCGACGCGCCTCATTCTCGAACTGTGCGGCGGCACGGCCTCGGAGGTCGGCGTCTCCGGCACGGTGCCGCAATGGCGCCGGACCATCCGCTTCCGGCCGGATCGTGTGCGCAGCCTCGGCGGCGTTGAAGTCGCTGCCAGCGAGCAACGCAGGATTTTACAGGCGCTCGGCTGTGTCGTGCGCGAAACCGGCGATCATTTCGACGTCGAGCTGCCGTCATGGCGCGCCGATATCGAAGGCGAAGCCTGCCTCGTCGAAGAAGTCCTGCGCATCCACGGCTACGAGGCGATTCCGGCAGTGTCGCTGCCGCGCGACGGCGCGGTGCCGCCGCCGGCGCTGACGCCGGTGCAACGTCGCGCCGGCATGGTCCGGCGCACGCTGGCGGCGCACGGCCTGGTCGAAGCCGTGAGCTTTTCCTTCTTGGCGCTCAAGGATGCCGCGCTGTTCGGTGGTGGTGCGGCGAACCTGATGCTGCTCAATCCGATCAGCGCCGATCTCGATGCGATGCGGCCCTCCATCCTGCCCAATCTGCTCGCCGCCGCGCGGCGCAATGCGGATCGCGGTCTCGCCGACGTCGCATTGTTCGAACTGGGGCCGCAATATCGTGACGACGCGGAAAACGGCCAGGATTTGGTCGCAACCGGCATTCGTGCCGGTGCCGTCCGGCGCAAATCATGGAACGAATCGCCGCGGACGGCGAGCGCGTTCGATGCCAAAGCCGACGCGCTCGTTGCCCTAGCCGCTGCCGGCGTCGCCGCCGAGGCGGTGCAGCTCGAAGCCTCGGCGCCGGTTTGGTATCACCCTGGCCGCGCCGGCACCCTGCGCCAGGGGCCGAAGGTGCTGGCGACGTTCGGCGAAATTCACCCTGGCGTGCTGCGGTCGATGGCCGTCGAGGGACCGGTTGCCGGTTTCGAGGTGTTTCTCGACGCGGTGCCCGAGCCGCGCACCAAGGGTGCGGCGCGGCCGTTGCTCAAGTTGTCGCCATATCAGCCCGTGAGTCGCGACTTTGCGTTCGTCGTCGACGCTGCCGTGCCGGCGGAAGCGCTGCTGCGTGCGGCACGCGGCGTTGACCGCAAGCTGGTTTCGGATGTTCGGCTGTTCGACCTCTATCAAGGCAAAGGCTTGCCCGACGGCAAGAAATCCCTGGCGATCAGCGTGACCTTGCAGCCGACCGAAGCGACGCTGACCGACGCCGAGATCGAAGGTTTCTCGGCCAAGCTCATCGCCGCCGTCGAAAAAGCCACCGGCGGTTCGTTACGCAAATAGGTCTATGACCGATCTCGCCCACATCCGGAATTTCGCGATCATCGCCCACATCGATCATGGCAAATCGACGCTGGCCGACCGGTTGATCGAACGCTGCGGCGGTCTCGAAGCGCGCGAGATGCGCGCCCAGGTGCTCGACTCGATGGACATCGAGCGCGAGCGCGGCATCACCATCAAGGCGCAAACCGTCCGGCTCGCTTACACGGCGAAGAACGGCCAGGCCTACGAACTCAATCTGATGGACACGCCGGGCCACGTCGACTTCGCGTACGAGGTCAGCCGTTCGCTGGCCGCGTGCGAAGGCTCGCTGTTGGTGGTCGACGCCAGCCAGGGCGTCGAAGCGCAAACTTTGGCGAACGTCTACCAGGCCATCGACGCCGGGCACGAGATCGTACCGGTGTTGAACAAGGTCGACCTGCCGGCGGCCGAGCCGCAGCGCGTGCGCCAGCAGATCGAAGAGGTGATCGGTCTCGACGCGTCGGGCGCGATCGAAATCTCGGCCAAGACCGGACTCAACATCGATGCCGTGCTCGAAGCGCTGGTCGAGCGCCTGCCGCCGCCGAAGGGCGATGCGCAAGCGCCGCTCAAGGCGCTGCTGGTCGACAGCTGGTACGATTCCTATCTCGGCGTCGTCACGTTGGTGCGGGTGAAGGACGGAGTCCTCAAACCCGGCGTCAAGATCCGCTTCATGGCGACCGGCGCCGCCTACACGATCGAACGCGTCGGCATCTTCACGCCTAAAGGCGTACAGGTCCCCGAACTTGGGCCCGGCGAAATCGGATTCATCACGGCTGGCATCAAGCAGGTCGCGGATTGTCGCGTCGGCGACACCATCACCGAAGACCGCCGTCCGGCTACCGCGCCGCTACCCGGCTTCAAGCCGCTGCAGCCGGTGGTGTTCTGCGGCCTGTTTCCGGTCGACGCCGCCGATTACGACCGGCTCCGCGACAGCTTGGCCAAGTTGCGGCTCAACGATTCAAGTTTCGAGTACGAGCCCGAGACGTCGGCAGCGCTCGGCTTCGGCTTTCGCTGCGGCTTTCTCGGCCTGCTGCATCTCGAAATCATCGAAGAGCGGCTCCAGCGCGAATTCGGCCTCGAGCTGATCGCGACCGCGCCGTCGGTCGTCTACCACGTGCACCTCACCAACGGCGAAAAGATCTCCCTGCACAATCCGGTCGACATGCCCGATCCGGTGCGGATCGATCACATCGAGGAGCCGTGGATCCAGGCGACGATCCTGGTTCCCGATGCCTATCTCGGCAGCGTCCTGGCGTTGTGCGAGGAACGCCGCGGCGTCCAGCAGAATCTGACTTACGCCGGCAATCGCGCGATGGTGGTCTACCGCCTGCCGCTCAACGAGGTGGTGTTCGATTTCTACGATCGCTTGAAATCGGTGTCGCGCGGCTATGCCAGCTTCGATTACCAGATCGCCGGCTACGAGGTAGGCGAACTGGTGCTGATGAATATCCTGGTCAACAGCGAGCCGGTCGACGCGCTCGCCATCATCGTCCACCGCAGCCAGGCCGACCGTCGCGGCCGCGCGCTGTGCGAACGCCTCAAAGAGCTGATCCCGCGTCAGCTGTTCCAGATTCCAATCCAGGCGGCAATCGGCGGCCGCATCATCGCGCGCGAGACGGTGAAGGCGTTGCGCAAGGACGTGCTCGCCAAGTGCTATGGCGGCGACGTAACGCGCAAACGCAAGCTGTTAGAGAAACAGAAAGAGGGCAAGAAGCGGATGCGCCAGTTCGGCAAGGTCGAGATTCCGCAATCCGCCTTCATCGCCGCGCTCAAAATGGGCGACGAATAGCGGCACGCGCCATTCGTGCAGGCGATGGTCTGAACTGAGATTAGTTAACGGCACGCAAGAAGTGCGCGGCAAGGGCGCGCACCTTGGCAAGGTTACCGCGTAAATACCCTATTCACGTCTCACTGTTATAAAAACGCCACGGGTTTCACGCCTGCCGCCCCCTTCACCGGAATCTTGCTGCGATGCTGCGTCATTCGGAATTGCGTGAGGCCGCCCTGCTGATGATCCGCCGCCATGGCACCGGCGCGACGATCAAGGCCGGGTTCCGCGCCGCCTCGCTGATGGACAGCGGCGATGCCGGTGCCGCCGCAATCTGGGTCGACATCATCTCGGAAATCAATCGCATCCGCGCCGAGCTGCGCAGCGTCTATAGCGATCTGCCGCTCGATCCGCCGATCGCCGATCCCGAGGCCGGCAGCCGCGTCGCCTGACGCCAGCCTGCCGAGCGGTTGCGTCCGTTTCCCCGCTTCATTAGGCTTCGCGCGCTCTCCGGAGGGGTGGCCGAGTGGTTTAAGGCGCACGCTTGGAAAGCGTGTTTACGGGAAACCGTAACGTGGGTTCGAATCCCACTCCCTCCGCCACTCTATCGCCCGCTGGCGTTCGCCACCATTTGCACGGCGGTGCAAAGTTGCGATGAATATGTGCTAGATCGACATCCACCGGTGTGAACTGCTGTGGCCCGCCCCTCGTTGTCGTGGCGGGTTTGCA
>DASQHO010000009.1:0-6958 GCA_035632055.1 Allostellaceae bacterium | reverse complement strand
CGGCGCCGATACCGCGGACGCGGCCGAAACCTGGCACGAGGAAGCCGGCCGCGAAGGCGAGGGCAATCTCGACTATGCCGGCGATCCGGAGGCCTGGAAAACCCGCACTGGCGCTGCGCCGCCGGCCGACGGTCTGCCCGGGCTTGATCAGACGCTGACGCGGCCGATCAGCTTGCGCGAACATTTGCTCGAGCAGCTCGCAGTCGAGATTCACGATCCCGCCGACCGCGTCATCGGCAGCCATCTCATCGACATGGTGGACGACGCCGGCTATATCACCGGCGACTTCAACGCCATTGCAGAACGGCTGTCGTGCGACGTCGCGCGCATCGAAAAAACGCTGGCGCTGCTGCAGCGGTTCGATCCGGCCGGCGTTTTTGCGCGCAACCTCGCCGAATGCTTGGCGTTGCAGCTCAAGGAGCGTGACCGGTTCGATCCGGCGATGCGGACACTGGTCGAAAACCTGCCGATTCTCGCCAACCGCGACGCGCAACAGCTGATGCGTGTCTGCCGCGTCGACGCCGCCGACCTCACGCAGATGGTCGCCGAGATCAAGGCCCTCAATCCGAAGCCCGGTCTCGCCTTCGACAAGGCGGCGCCGGAAGTCGTCGTACCCGACGTGCTGCTGCGCGCGCTGCCGGACAGCAGCTGGGCGGTGGAGCTCAACAGCGAGAGCCTGCCGCGCGTCCTGGTCAACAACCGTTATTACGCCGAAGTCAGCGGCGCGACCAAGAACAAGAAGGAGAAGGAATACCTCTCCGAGCGCTTTCAGTCGGCCAATTGGCTGGTCAAGGCGCTGCACCAACGGGCGACCACGATCTTGAAAGTGTCGCGCGAGATCGTCCGTCAGCAGGACGGATTCTTGCGCCACGGGGTGCAGCACCTGAAGCCGCTGGTGTTGCGCGACATCGCTTCCGCCATCGAAATGCACGAAAGCACCGTCAGCCGCGTGACGACCAATAAATACATCCTGACGCCGCGCGGGATTTATGAACTCAAATACTTTTTCACTTCGGCCATTGCCGCAGCCTCGGGCGAGGCGCATTCGGCCGAAGCCGTGCGGTTCCGAATCCGCTCGCTGATCGCGGCAGAAGCCGGCGAAATCCTATCCGATGATCGGATCGTGGAAATTTTGATGAAAGAAGGTATAGACATCGCCCGCCGGACGGTCGCCAAATACCGCGAGGCGATGAATATCCCCTCGTCGGTCCGGCGCCGCCGCGAGAGGACCCTGCAACTGTGACCGGGTAACGAGCAATCAAGCCAGCAATGCGGATTTCAGACCTGCTCACGCCAAATTCGGTAACGACCCGTCTCAAGGCGGCGAACAAGAAGCAAGCCATGCAGGACTTGGCCAAGCGCGCGGCGCCCATCATGGGAGTCAGCGAACGGGTCCTGTTCGAGACGCTGATCGAGCGGGAGCGCTTGGGCTCGACCGGCATCGGCAATGGCGTCGCCGTGCCGCACAGCCGGTTGCCGGGTCTTTCGGCGCCACGCGGTTTCTTCGCCCGACTCGAGAAGGCGGTCGACTTCGAGGCGATCGACAATCGCCCGGTGGATCTGATTTTCCTGCTGGTGACGCCGGAAGGCGCGAGCGGTGACCATCTTAAGGCGCTGGCACTGGTCTCGCGCCTGCTGCGCGACCGCAAGACGTGCGAGAAACTGCGCGGCACCGACCGCGCCGACGCGCTTTACGCGCTGCTCGTCGACCACGCCGCCAGCGACGCCGCCTGAGGCGATACGGCCAGCGATATCTCGTTCATTTTAGGGCGAAAGGCTCAGTGAACGCTGAGCGGTTCCAGATCGTTCTGGCGGACGGCCGCAGCCGCGACCTCGAGTGTGTTCATCACCGCAACCTGGGTGCCGTCGGCCGCATGGATCGTAAACACCTTTTTCCCGTCGACCGTGACCGGACGGATATAAGCGAGGTCCTGGATTCCCCACAGCGCGAATTCCTTCGCCGAGATGTTCTTGAGCCGTGCAAGTTCGGGATTATTCATGGTCGCCTGCCTTTCCGTTGGTCGGACTGCCCGAGCCGCGGATTTCGACGCGCTTAACCTGTTGCTCCGCCGCACGACGCGCGAGATCGATGTGGAGGAGGCCGTTTTCGAGCCACGCACCGACGACTTCGATGCCATCGGCGAGAACGAACGAACGCTGGAACTGACGGGCGGCAATGCCGCGATGGAGATAAACCCGCTCCTTGTCGTCGGTCTGCTTGCCGCGGATGACCAGCTGGTTGTCCTCGATCTGAACCGCCAGGTCGTCCATGGTGAAGCCGGCGATGGCGAGCGTAATGCGCAGGGCGCTGTCGCCGCGCTGCTCGACATTGTATGGAGGATAGCCGTCGGCGGTTGCCTTGGTCACGCGGTCGAGCGCACGCTCGAACTGGTCGAACCCGACCAACAACGGTGAACTGAAGACCGACAATCGCGCCACCTGGACCTCCTCGAGCGAGCTAAGTCCCCTTTACGGGGCCCCGTAGCGGGCACCCCTTTTCAAACCATCGGACGCGCCCTACGGCCTCGTCCTCGCTGCGATATGTGGGTCGGCGCGGCCGCCATATCAAGGGCTGGGCGGCGCCGGAAGCAGCGCCCAAAAACGACGAAGGCCCGACGCGGACGGCGCCAGGCCTTCGATTGGTGGAGCCAAGGGGAATCGAACCCCTGACCTCTACAATGCCATTGTAGCGCTCTCCCAGCTGAGCTATGGCCCCGAAGCGAGCAGGTTCCGCGGCGGGAACGCGGGAAATCTAGCGCGGTGAACCACGGCGGGAAAGGCCCGCCGGATCAGCGATCGTCCTCCTCGTCGACGTTCTCGATGACTTCGGCCATGTCGTCCTCATCCTCGCCGAGGTCCGAAGTATCTTCGAGAACCTCTTCCTCCTCCTCGTCCTCGTCACCGTCTTTCTTTTCGTCGTCCGCGGCGCCTTTGCCGCGGCCTTTGCCTTTGCCGGCCTTTGCGGTCGTGATGGTTTCCTCGGCCTCTTCTTCGGCCTCGTCGCCGACCGGAATCTCGGTCACCACCCCGCCCGCCTCGTCGGGCTCGGCCGCCAGATCGGCTTCAAGCTCTTCCTCGAGTGGCGCCACGTCTTCGACCGCGGCAGGCGCCGCGGCGCGCGATTTCCGGGTCTTGACCAGGAACTCCGCATCGAACGGCGCGCCGCATTTTGGACACGTGATCGGATCGCGGCGCATGTCGTAATAGCGCGCGCCGCAATTCGGGCAGATCCGCTTGGTTCCCCACTCGACCTTCGTCACGATGCCTCCGCTGCGTGTGCGAACGCCAAACCCATATTTCCCGGCCCTTTGCCACGGCCGCGGGCCGCTGTCAAAAGCTAATTCATGCCAACCGTCGGACCATACACAAGTCGCCCGGCGCGGTCCCGTCGCACCCGCGACCGCGCTGTGCTAAAGACAGCGCACCATCGAGGACACCGCATCCGTGACCGCGCTTTCATCCGGCTCGTCGCGTGCGCTTCGCGGCCGCTGCCGCGTGCCCGGCGACAAATCGATTTCGCATCGCGCTCTCATCCTCGGCGCGCTCGCCGTCGGACGTACGCGCATCCACAATCTGCTCGAGGGCGACGACGTCCTGCGCACCGCCGCCGCGTTGCGCGCGCTCGGCGCGCGTATCGAGCGCGACCGTGACGGTCTGTGGAGCGTGCATGGCGTCGGCGTCGGCGGACTGACCGAGCCAAGCGACGTTCTCGATCTCGGCAACTCGGGTACGGGTGCGCGGCTGTTGATGGGTGCCGTCGCAACCCATTCCTTCACCAGCTTTTTCACCGGTGACGAATCCCTGCGCCGCCGGCCAATGGCGCGTATCGTCGAGCCGTTGATGCGCATCGGTGCGCGCTTCGTCGCCCGCGACGGCGCACGTCTGCCTTTGGCCGTGGTGGGAACTGCATCGCCGATGCCGATTTCCTACACGCTGCCGGTGCCCTCGGCACAAGTGAAGTCGGCGGTGCTGCTGGCTGGACTCAATTCGCCGGGCGAGACAACAGTGATCGAGCCGGCGGCGACGCGCGACCATACCGAAAACATGCTGCGGCACTTCGGCGCCGCAATTACGGTCACGGCGACCGAGACCGGCGGCAAGAGGATCACACTGACCGGACAGCCCGAGCTAACGCCGGCCGACCTGACCGTGCCGGGCGATCCGTCGTCGGCGGCGTTCCCGATCGTCGCGGCGCTGATCCGTCCGGGCTCGGATATCACCGTCGAAGGCGTCGGCACCAATCCGTTGCGCACCGGCCTGTATCAGACCCTTACCGAAATGGGTGCGGCGCTCGGCATTGCGAAGGCGCGCATCGCTGGCGGCGAGAGCATCGCCGACATCAAGGTCAAAGCCGGCGAATTGCACGGCATCGAAGTGCCGGCGGCACGCGCACCGAGCATGATCGACGAGTATCCCATCCTTGCGGTGGCCGCGGCTTTCGCCAAGGGCCGTACGGTGATGCACGGCCTTGGTGAACTGCGCGTCAAGGAAAGCGATCGGCTTTCAGCGATTGCTGCTGGCCTCCAGAAATGTGGTGTCGCGGCGACGATCGAGGGCGACACGCTGACGGTTGAAGGCAAGGGCACGCCGCCCAAAGGCGGGGTGCTCGTCGCGGCGAAGCTCGATCATCGCATCGCCATGGCGTTCCTCGTGCTCGGCGGCGCCGCGCGCAAACCGGTGCGCATAGATGATGGCGAGACCATCGCCACCAGCTTCCCCGGCTTCGTCAAGGTGATGAACCGGCTCGGCGCGCGCGTCGTCGAGGCCCGGCGGTGATCATCGCCGTCGACGGTCCGGCCGCCTCGGGCAAGGGCACACTGGCGCGCCGGCTCGCCGAGCATTTCGGCCTCAATCACCTCGATACCGGATCGCTCTATCGCGCCGTCGCCTTCCGCGCCCTCGCAGCCGGCGCCGATCCGGCTGATCCCGATGCCGCCGTGGCGGCGGCCCGCCGGATCGACGCGCGCGACCTCGCCGACCCGCGGCTGCGCGACGACAAGGTCGCCCAGGCGGCATCGGTCGTCGCCGCCATCCCCGGCGTCCGCATGGCGCTGCTGGATTTCCAGCGGGATTTCGCCCGCCGGGGGCCAGGGGCCGTGCTCGACGGGCGCGATATCGGCACCGTCGTCTGCCCGGACGCGGATGCCAAGATCTTCCTGACGGCCACGGTCGAAGCCAGAGCTTTGAGGCGATTCAAAGAGTTGCAGGCTGCGGGCGGCCCCGCTATATACGAGCGCGTCCTGCAGGACATGATGCTTCGTGACGCGCGCGACCGGGAGCGCCGAACCGCCCCGTTGCAGCGCGCTTCCGGTGCTTTCGAGCTCGATACCACCGCGCTCGATGCCGATGCCGCATTTGCAGCCGCTCTCCGGTACATCGGGGAGCTCAAGCCGCGGCGCTAGGCTTGCCCTGCGGCGACGACGGGTTCACGCCGCCGCACCCGACCCTGCGGCAGCCGGCTGCGCTCCTCCCCCCGTGAGGCCGCGGTCTTCATCACGGGGAAGTTCCGGAGTTCGCATGGCCGCTCGTCAATCCACTGTTTCGCAGGACAAAGGCAAGGAGAGCTTCGCGGCGCTCCTCGACGAAAGTCTCGGCGCCGCCGCGGGCCTCGAAGGCACGGTGGTCAAGGGCCAAGTCGTCGCCATCGAAAACGACATGGTGCTGATCGACGTCGGCCTCAAATCCGAAGGCCGCGTGCCGTTGAAGGAATTCGGTGCGGCCGGCCTGGCCTCCGAGATCAAGGCGGGCGATACGGTCGAAGTCTTCCTCGAACGCATGGAAGGCAAGAACGGCGAAGCGCAGCTGTCGCGCGAAAAGGCGCGGCGCGAAGAGGCATGGTCGCTGCTCGAGAAGAGCTTCCAGGCGAACGAACGGGTACAGGGCGTCATCTTCGGCCGCGTCAAAGGCGGCTTCACCGTCGATCTCTCAGGCGCCGTCGCCTTCCTGCCGGGCAGCCAGGTCGACATCCGGCCCGTGCGCGACATCACCCCGCTGCTGGGTTCGCCGCAACAGTTCCAGATCCTCAAGATGGACCGCGCGCGCGGCAACATCGTCGTCTCGCGCCGCGCGGTGCTCGAAGAGAGCCGCGCCGAGGCGCGCTCCGAGCTGGTCGCCTCGCTCAAGGAAGGCCAGGTCCTCAACGGCGTGGTCAAGAACATCACCGATTACGGCGCCTTCGTCGATCTCGGCGGCGTCGATGGCCTGCTGCACGTCACCGACATCGCCTGGCGGCGCATCAACCATCCATCCGAGGCGTTGCATATCGGCCAGACCGTGAAGGTCCAGGTCATCCGCTTCAATCCCGAGACGCAACGCATTTCGCTCGGCATGAAGCAGCTCGAGGCCGATCCGTGGGAAGGCGTCGAGCTCAAATATCCGGCCAGCGCCAAGTTCAAGGGCCGCGTCACCAACATCACCGACTACGGCGCGTTCGTCGAGCTCGAGCCCGGCGTCGAAGGTTTGGTTCACGTCTCCGAGATGAGCTGGACCAAGAAGAACGTGCATCCCGGCAAGATCGTCTCGACCAGTCAGGAAGTCGAGGTCATGGTGCTCGACGTCGATCCGCAAAAGCGCCGG
The DNA here is from genome assembly GCA_035632055.1 of Allostellaceae bacterium. Lineage (GTDB taxonomy): Bacteria > Pseudomonadota > Alphaproteobacteria > ATCC43930 > CGMCC-115725 > REEB95. Next base: position 382 of record DASQHO010000009.1, on the reverse strand, counting down.
ATCTCGCTCGGTCTCAAGCAATGCCTGGCCAATCCGTGGGAGAGCTTCAAGGAGAAGTATCCCGTCGGCACCGATCTCGAAGGCGAGATCAAGAACATTACCGAGTTCGGCGTCTTCGTCGGCCTGGCCGGCGACATCGACGGCATGGTGCACCTTTCCGATCTCGACTGGCAGAAGGCGGGCGAAGAGGCGATCAAGGACTACAAGAAGGGCGACATGGTCCGGGTGCGCGTGCTCGACGTCGACGTCGAGAAGGAACGCATCTCGCTCGGCATCAAACAGCTTCAGGCCGAACCGGCTTCGGCCGCCGAGACCGCCGGAATCAAGAAGGGCGACGTCGTGACGTGCACGGTCTCGGCGGTCACCGACAGCGGCATCGAGG
>DASQHO010000008.1:0-3582 GCA_035632055.1 Allostellaceae bacterium | reverse complement strand
AGCGCCGTAGCAAAATCGTTCATGTCGCGACGCTAACGGGCCGATGCGGGCTTGCTGGTACCGCTCAGCCCTTCGGGCCCGGCTTCGAGGTATTTGAAGAACTCGCTCTGCGGCGACAGGACGAAGGTGGTGTTGGCGCCGCCGAGCGCGTCCTTATAGGCCTGCAACGAGCGATAGAAGGCGAAGAAGCCCTTATCCTGGTTGTAGGCGTCGGCGTAGATCTTGATCGCCTCGGCATCGCCCTGGCCACGCAGGATCTGCGACTGCTTCTGGGAGTCGGCGAGGATCTGGATGCGCTGCCGGTCGGCGTCGGCGCGGATGGTGGTGGACTGGCGCTTGCCATCGGCGCGGAACGCGGCGGCTTCGCGCTGCCGTTCCGATTTCATCCGCGCATAGACCGCTTCGCTGTTCTCCTCGGGCAGGTCGGCGCGGCGGATGCGCACATCGACCAAATTGATGCCGAACGGCTTGGCCTGGACGCCGACCTCCTGGCGCACCTGCTCCATGATCTGAGCGCGCTTGTCGGCCACCACATCCTGCAACGCAACGTTGCCGATGATGCGGCGGAGGCTGGCGCTGATCAGCGCGCCGAGCCGCGCGCGCGCCACCGCCTCGGTGCCGAGGGTCTGGTAGAACTGCAGCGGATCTTCGATGCGCCAGCGCGCGTAGGCGTCAACCACCAGGCGTTTCTGGTCGGCGGCGATCACCTCTTCCTGCGGCGGCTCGAAATCGAGGATGCGGCGGTCGTAGAGCACCACATCCTGAACGAGCGGAATCTTGACGTGCAGGCCGGGCGTCTCGATGACGCGGATCGGGTTGCCGAACTGCAGCACCAGCGCCTGCTCGATCTGGTTGACGGTGAAGAAGGTCGTGTAAACCGCGACGAGCGCGACAACGACGATTGCGGCGACGATGGCGGTCAGCCGGGTGCTCATGGCTGGCTCCCCGCCGGCTTGGCCGGCGCGGCGAAGCTGGGCAGCGGCAGATAAGGCACGACGCCGGCGCCGCTTGCCGATTTGTCGACCATCACCTTGTTGGTGTCCTTGAGGATGCCTTCGAGCGTCTCGATATAGAGCCGCCGCGCGGTGACATCCGGCGCCGCCTTGTAGGCGTTGTAGACCGAAAGGAAGCGTGCGGCGTCACCCTGCGCCTGAAGCACGATCTGCGCCTTGTAGGCCTGACCCTCCTGGACAAGGCGTGAAGCGTCACCCTGCGCCACGGGCACGAGGTTGTTGGCGTAGGTCTGCGCCTCGTTGATGTAGCGCTGCTGGTCGATCTTGGCGCTTTGCACGTCGCGGAAGGCGTCGATCACCGGCGCCGGCGGATCGACCTTCTGCAGCTGCACCTGGGTGATTTCGATGCCGCTGTGATAGCTGTCGAGGATCTGCTGCAGCAGCGTCTTGGTGTCGGTCTCGATCTTGCCGCGGCCTTCGGCGAATGCGCTGGCGATCAGCGTATGACCGATGACCTCGCGCATGGCGCTTTCAGCCGCGACCTTCACCGTGCCATCGGGGTCACGGATGTTGAACAGGTAATCCTGGGCGTTGTTGATCAGCCAGAAGACGGTGAAGTTGATGTCGACGATGTTCTCGTCGCCGGTCAGCATCAGCGATTCCTCGGGCACCTGAAGCTGTTGGCCTTCGCTGCGGTAGCCGATCTCGATGCGGTTGACGCGCGTCACCTTGGGGATCAGCACGCTCTCGAACGGCGACGGCAGGTGATAGTTGAGGCCGGGCGCGGCGTGCCGGTTATAGGCGCCGAAGCGCAGCACCACGCCGAGCTCATCGGGATCGACGACATAGATGCCGCTGGCGAGCCAGAGCACGATCACCGCGGCGATGACGACGAAGACGCCTTTGCCGCGGCCGGTCTTGCCGGGCAGCAAATTGCGGATGCGTTCCTGCAAGCGGCTGAGGAGAGCCTCGAAGTTGGGTGGCCGCACGCCGCCGCCGCGTCCCCATGGCGATCCGCCGCCGCCCCACGGTCCGCCGCCGCCGCCGCCCGGAGGTTGCCAACTCATCGTGCGCTGTCCATATCCCCGCTGTCCCGGTATAAGCGGGCCGAAGGCCCGGTGTTGTCAAGAAATTGAGGACGACGATTGTGACAGAGGTTTTAGAAAAGGACGTGCTCGCCGCGCTGAAGCGCGTCAATGACCCCGATCGCGGTCAGGATATCGTTTCGCTTGGCATGGTCACCGGCTTGTCAATCCGCGAAGGCCATATCGGCTTCGCCATCGAAGTCGATCGCGCGCGCGGACCGAAGCTCGAGCCGCTGCGTCGCGCCGCCGAGAAAGCCGTCGAAGCGCTGCCCGGCGTGCTGTCGGTGAGCGCGGTGCTGACCGCCGAGGCGATGCACGGCACGCCGCAGCCCGCACCCGACCGCGGCCACGGCCACGCGCACGGCGCGCCGCAAGCCGAGAAGCCGGCGGTGCCGGGCGTCAAATTCATCATCGCGGTCGCATCGGGCAAAGGCGGCGTCGGCAAATCGACGACCGCGGCCAACCTAGCGCTGGGGCTGGCGGCGATTGGCCGCAAGGTCGGCGTGCTCGACGCCGATATCTATGGCCCGTCGATGCCGCGCATGCTCGGGATCGCCGGCAAGCCGACGTCGCGCGACGGCAAGAGCCTCGAGCCGATGCGCAACCATGGCGTCAGCTGCATGTCGATGGGATTCCTGGTTGCCGAAGACACGCCGATGATCTGGCGCGGCCCCATGGTCCAGAGTGCTCTCAGCCAAATGTTGCGCGACGTCAATTGGGGCGAGCTCGACGTGATGGTGGTGGACATGCCGCCCGGCACCGGCGACGCGCAGCTCACCATGGCGCAGCAGGTGCCGCTGGCCGGCGCGGTGATCGTCTCGACGCCGCAGGACATCGCGCTGATGGACGCGCGCAAGGGCCTCAACATGTTCCGCAAGGTGAACGTGCCGGTCCTCGGTTTCATCGAGAACATGAGCTATTTCCTCTGTCCGCACTGCGGCGAGCGCACCGAGATTTTCAGTCACGGCGGCGCGCGCAAGGAGGCGGAGAAGCTCGGCACCGAATTTTTGGGCGAGCTGCCGCTGGACGTGGCGATCCGCGAGACGTCGGACGGCGGCAAGCCGATCGTCGTCAGCCAGCCCGACAGCCCGCACGCCCAGGTCTACAAACAGATCGCGACGCGAATTTGGGAGAAGCTCAACGGCGCAACCGAGCGCAAAGCGCCAAGAATTGTGGTGCAGTAGCAGTTGCGGAGGACGGAGGGGAGCCGTGGCAAGACGTTCATCGATTATCCGCGCAGCAGGCCGTGGCGTTCTGTTTGCCCTGGTCGGCTTGATATTGTCGGGCTGTGGGGTCAATGACGTTCCGCGCCAGGATGAGGCGGTCAAAGCGGCATGGAGCCAGGTTCTCAACCAATATCAGCGGCGCGCCGACCTCATTCCGAATCTCGTCGCGACGGTCAAGGGCTACGCGCAGCAAGAACAACGCGTCTTGACCGAGGTAACCGAGGCGCGCGCCAAGGCGACGCAAACGACGATCGCCCTGCCGCCGGACGTCTTGAATAATCCGCAGGCGTTTCACCAGTTCGAACAAAGCCAAGCCAC
>DASQHO010000007.1:0-4086 GCA_035632055.1 Allostellaceae bacterium | reverse complement strand
ACCGATGCGGTTGGTGCCGCGTTCGTATTTCTGCACCTGCTGGAAGGTGAGGCCGATGGCCTGGCCGAGTTTCTCCTGGCTCATGCCGAGCAACGTGCGGCGCAACCGAACCCGTGCACCGACATGCACATCGATCGGATTAGGGTGTCCGGATTTGTTGCGGCGGCTACGGCCGCCGCCGGGGTTCGGTGTCATCGGCGCCTGTGCGCGGTCCCTGGGCATGAAAGAGTAATCACATGCACTGGTATGCGGTCAACCGATCCGCCAAAGATGTCGGACGCGATCCGCGCTCAACGCGGCAGCCGGAAACGGCGCCGCTCGATGGCGGTCGCGCCGGTCACGACGGCCAAGCCGATAAGCAGCAGGACCGCAAATCCGGCATCGCCGATGCGCGCATAAAGCGTCGGCGGCAGCGCCCGCGGCAACGGCGCATCGAGCACACCGACATCATCGAGCCCGAGGCGTGCGACAACGCGGCCGAGCGGATCGATGATCGCCGAAATCCCGTTGTTGCCGTCCCGCACCAGCGGCAGTCCCTGCTCGACGGCGCGCAACCGTGCAATGGCGAAATGCTGGAACGGACCCGAGGTGAAGCCGTACCAAGCATCGTTGGTGATGTTGAGCAGCCATTGCGGCCGCGTGCCCGGCGCGACCACCTGCTCGGGAAAGATTGCCTCATAGCAGATCAACGGACTGACCGGCGGAAGGTTCGGCAGGTCGAGCGTGCGCGGCCCGGGTCCAGCCGAGAAATCGACCGTGCCGGGCGTGATCTTGTTTATCGGCAAGATGCCGCGCAGCGGCACGTACTCGCCGAAGGGCACGAGATGGTGCTTGTCGTAAGTCGCCAGGATGCGGCCGCCATGATCGACGACGGCGAGGCTGTTCCAGTAATGCACCATCGGCGCCGGCGGCAGATCGCTGCGCAGCGTCCCCGCGATGACGATACCGTCAGGCGGCGCCGCGCGCGCGAGCGCTTCGCGCGCGCCAGGGTCGCGGTGCAGCAATGGCGGCCCCATACTCTCTGCCCAGATCACCGCCGACAGTTTGTCGAAGCCGGGCGCCAACGTGAGCCCAAGCAGCCGGTGGAAATCGGCAACCAGCGCCTGCGAATTGTTGAACAGCGTCTGCGGAATCGACGGCTGAACCAACCGCAGCGTCACACCCGGCAGGTCGGCCCGCGGGTTTGTCGCCAGCCGCCAGGCGCCGAATCCTCCCATGGCTGCGATCAGCACCGCGGCCGCGACCGTCGGCGTTACGCGCGCGCCTGCCGGCGCGCCGAGCCGCGCCGGTAATATCGCCGCCAGCACGGTGAGAAAGCTCAAACCATAGATGCCCACGACAGACGCGATCTGCAGCATCGCGGTCGATCCCGGAAAGCCGCCCGACCAGGCATAGCCAACGAGGTTCCAGGGAAAGCCGGTGAGGACATGGCCGCGGAGATACTCAAAGACCGCCCACGACACGGCCAACGCGCAGGCGCGGCCGGTGCCGGACAAGTGGAGACGGCGCGATGCCAAATCGCTGAGCCACAAGGCCAAACCGGTGAAGATCGCCAGCCCGGCCGGAATCGCGAGCTCGGCAATCGGAAACAGCCACCAGAATTGCGCCCAATCGACGGTGAGCGCGATGCCGATCCAATAAAGGCCGGCAACGAAATAACCGGCACCGAAGCTCCAGCCCAGGGCGAACGCCTGCCGGCCGTTGCGATTGCCATCGGCGAGCCAAGCGAGGCCGCCGAACGACACGAGCAGCACCGGCGTCAGATCGACCGGCGGCAACGCGGCGGCTGCCAGCGCGCCCAACAGTGCCGCCAGACCGTAACGGCGCCAGCCGGTCAGCGCCTCGGCGCGCAAGGCCCAGCGTTGCAGGCTTCCGGCGGCGGCGGCGCCACGCCACAAGGCCGGCGCGCGAGTGTCAGCCATGCGGACCAGTGTCGGTCGGCAGCCCCTTGATGCGCAAGCGCTTGACGCGGCGCGGATCGGCTTCGAGCACTTCGAGCGAGAAGCCGGCGGGGTGCTGGATTACCTCGCCGCGGCCCGGCACGCGGCCGGCAAGCGCGAACACCAGACCGCCGAGCGTGTCGATGCCTTCGGCGCGATCCGGCGGCAGCAGCGGGACATTGACGCGTGCCGCGAGCTCCGACAGCGGCGCGCGCGCATCGGCGATCAGCGTGCCATCGGGCCGCGCCACCACGCGTGGCCGGGCAACCTCGTGGTGCTCGTCCTCGATTTCGCCGACGATCTCTTCGATCACGTCTTCGATCGTGATCAATCCGTCGACGCCGCCAAATTCGTCGACCACCAGCGCCAAATGTATGCGCGACGCCCGCATTTGCTTGAGCAGTTCGAGCACCGGCAGCATCGGCGTCGCGAACAGCGCCTTGCGTGCGATCTTGTCGAGCGCCACCGGCGTGCCGGCGGCGACGTGCGGCAACAGGTCCTTGATGTGCAGTACGCCGACCACATCGTCGAGCGTGTCGCGGTAGAGTGGCAGGCGCGAATGGCCGTGCTCGGCCATCTGCTTCGCCGCTTCGGCAAACGGCATGTCGACCGGCAAGGCGACGATATCGATGCGCGGGACCATGATATCGGCGGCGGCGACTTCGTGCAGTCGCAGGATGTTGGTGAGGAGCGCGCGTTCCTCGGCATCGATCGGCTCGGCTTCGCCGTGCTCCTCGATGAGTTCTTCAAGCTCGTCGCGCAGGCTCGCCGGCGGCTCGTCGCCGGGGCCCCGCAGGCGCCGGAGCCAGCCGCGCAGGCCGCCGCGCCGCGCCGGTGCATCAACCATGCGCCGCCTCACGCGCGCGATAGGGATCGGCAATGCCGAGCCCGGCAAGGATCGTCACCTCGAGCGCCTCCATCCGCCGCGCCTCGGCCGCGCGCTCGTGATCGAAACCCAACAGATGAAGCACGCCGTGGACGACGAGATGCGCCAGATGGTCCGCGAGCGTCTTGCCTTGGGCGCGCGCTTCGCGCGCAACCGTTCCGTGGGCGACAACGACATCGCCCAAGAGGCGCAGCTTAGTACGCCGGCGCTTGGGCTCGGCGCTGGCGAACGACAGCACGTTGGTGGGCTTGGCGATGCCGCGATAGGTCCGGTTGAGTTCGGCGATCAGCGCGTCGTCGGCGAGCACGATCGACAGCTCGGCACCCGCCAGGCCGCGGGCGGCACGCGCCATTGCCGCGGCGGCAGCGGTACGGCAAAGCATCGGCGCATTCGGCAGCGCACGCCGCCAGGCGGCAGCGCGCTCGATGACGTCGATGGTGGCCCCCGTTCGTTTAGTCCGTGCGCTCATCGGTTTTCGGGCGCTTGGCGCGTTGATCGTGCCGGTCGTAGGCGGCGACGATGCGCGACACCAGCGGATGGCGAACGACGTCGGCTTCGGTAAAACGGATCATTGCGATGCCGTCGACGCCGGCCAGGGTTTCGACGGCGTCGGTCAAGCCCGAGCGTGTGCCTTTGGGCAGATCGATCTGCGACAGATCACCGGTAATCGCCATCCTGGCGTTTTCACCCAAGCGCGTGAGGAACATTTTCATCTGCACCGGCGTCGTGTTCTGCGCCTCGTCGAGGATAACGAACGCGTTCGACAGCGTGCGGCCGCGCATGAAAGCGAGCGGCGCGATCTCGATATCGCCGAGCGACAGGCGCTTCATCACCTGCTCGCCGGGGATCATGTCGTGCAGCGCGTCGTACAGCGGCCGCAGATAGGGGTCGACTTTCTCGCGCAGGTCGCCCGGCAGGAAGCCGAGACGCTCGCCGGCTTCGACCGCCGGCCGCGACAGCACGATACGGTCGACTTTTCCGGCCATCAGCATGTCGACCGCCATGGCGACCGCAAGATAGGTCTTGCCGGTACCGGCCGGACCGAGACCGAAGACCAGTTCGTGCGTGCGCAGCGCCTTGATATAGGCGGCTTGGGCCGGACCGCGCGGCGTGATGCGACGCTTGCGGGTGCGGATTTCGTCGCCTTCGCCCGGCAGTTCGCCGCGATTGGCGCCGCGATGCTGCGCCATGCGCAAGGCGGCGTCGACGGCATGGGCATCGATCTCCTCGCCGCGCTTGAGCCGATCGTAGAGCGCGGTG
>DASQHO010000006.1:0-82179 GCA_035632055.1 Allostellaceae bacterium | reverse complement strand
CCGCCCGGCGCGTGTCCGCCAGCCGTATGCGAATGCGCCGAATCCGCCATCGATCCCCTCTTTCGCCCGCGCTCGAAGCCCGCGCGCAAGCTACAGGCTAAAACGAAAGCTTCTATGCGACATCCTGCCGCACGAATGGCGAAAACCCAAGCCGGCAGGCCGCGCGCGGGCCTTGCCAAGGCGGCAAATTCATCCCCAAGGTGCGGCCATGCGCCTCGCGCTTTACGAACCCGACATTCCGCAGAACGCAGGAGCGATTCTGCGGCTGGGCGCGTGTCTCGGGGTCGCCATCGACATCATCGAACCGTGCGGCTTCGTGCTCGACGACCGCCGCCTGAAGCGCGCAGCGATGGATTACCTCGCGCGCGTCGAGATCGCGCGGCACGCGTCATGGACGGCATTCCGGCAGTCGCACACCGGCCGGCTGGTGCTGCTTTCGACCAAAGCCCGCCTCCCCTATCATCGCTTCACGTTCGCCCGCGACGACGTGCTCCTGCTCGGACGCGAGACCGCGGGCGTACCGCCGGAGGTAGCCGAAGTCGTGGACGCCAGCGTGCTGATACCGATGCGGCCCGGACTGCGCTCGCTTAATGTCGCGCTCGCGGCGGCGCTGGTGCTTGGCGAAGCGCTACGCCAGACCGCGCTGCTGCCGGAGATGTCGCCGTGAGCGACGCCGCGCAGCAACAGGACGACGCCGCGCACTGGTTCGAGGAGTTACGCGACCGGCTTTGCACGGTGTTCGAGGCGATCGAGGACGAATACGCCTCGGCGCGGCCTGACGAAGGCTCCGCCGGACGCTTCACACGCGCACCGTGGCAGCGCGAAGGCGGCGGCGGTGGAACGATGGCGCTGATGCACGGCGGCGTGTTCGAGAAAGTCGGCGTCAACGTCTCGACGGTGTGGGGCGAATTCTCGCCCGAGTTCCGCGCGCAGATACCGGGCACCGCAAATGATCCGCGCTTCTGGGCAACCGGCATCTCGCTGGTCGCACATCCATGCTCGCCGCTGGTGCCGGCGGCCCACCTGAACACGCGCCATATCCGCACGACTAAGGCCTGGTTTGGCGGCGGCGCCGACCTGACGCCGGTGTATCCGGATGAATCCGACACGCGCGATTTCCATACCGCGCTCGAAGCCGCCTGCACGGCGCATGATGCCGCCTATTACCCGCGCTTCAAGGCGTGGTGCGACGAGTATTTCTTCCTCAAGCACCGCAACGAGCCGCGCGGCGTCGGCGGCATCTTCTTCGACGATCTGGCGACCGGCGACTGGGAGCGCGATTTCGCTTTCACCCGCGCGGTCGGCGAATCCTTCCTGCGCATCTATCCGCGGCTGGTGCGACGGCACATGCTGCGGCCGTGGACCAGCGAGCAGCGCCAAGCGCAGTTGGTCAAGCGCGGCCGCTATGTCGAGTTCAACCTGCTCTATGACCGCGGCACTCTGTTCGGCCTCAAGACCGGCGGTAACGTCGAGGCGATTCTGATGTCGCTGCCGCCGGCGGTAAAGTGGCCCTGAACCTCAGTCATTTTCTTCCGGCGGCTTGCGCCGGCCGAAACAGGCGAGCAGCAGCAGATCATAAATCCCCTTGAGTCCGCCGGCGATCAGCACCGGCCAGCCGAACGGCGTCAGCGTCAGCAGCCAGCCGGCCAGAGCTGGCGCTACTGCTGCGACCAAACTGCGCGGCACGGCGGTAACGCTGGCAGCAGCGGCGCGTTCGGCCGGCGTCACCATCGCCATGACGTAGCTGCTGCGCGCCGGCACGTCCATCTGCGACAGGCTGCAACGCACCAGCCAGAGCGCGACCACCAGCCAGAGCTTGGGCACGAAGGCCATGGCGATCAGGCACAGGTTTGACGGGAAATGCGTGAACACCATGGTGTTGATGAGGCCGATGCGCTTGGCGAGACGGCCGGCGGCGATGAACGACGCGGCGGAAGCGAGGCCGCTCCAGAAGAAAATCGTGCCCGCGACCGCCAGCGACAGACCGAAACGCTCAAACAGCCAGAGTGCGAGTAGTGACTGCACCACCAGGCCGCCACCGAAGGCGTCGAGGCTGAACAGCGCCGCCAGACCGAAAACGACGTTGCGCGAGGGGCCAAGCGGCGGCGTCGGCTTGTCCGGCCTGGCGTCGAAATGTGCCGGCAGGCGGCGATAGAGGTGATAGGTCGTGAGGCCGAGCAGCGCATAGAGGCCAAACATCCAGCGCAGCGAGTCGATCGCGTCGACGCCGAGCCAGTTGTGCGCGAATTCGGGCAGGCCGGCGGCGAGCGAGCCCAGCGCACCAACCAACGAGCCGATCAGACTGTAGAGGACGAAAGCATTGGTGCGCGCTTGCGCCGGCGCCGCTTCGGCCAGCATTGCCTGCTCCAGCGGCAGGAACAGGCTGACGTCGCTCGGCGACGGATTCAGCGTGCCGACGAAGGCGACGATCATCAGCGGCCAAAACCGCGTCGCGGCAACGAAACCGATGCCGGTGCCGATCATCAATAGCGTCGCGATGACAAGCAGCCAACGCCGGCCGTAACGGTGGGCGGTGAAGCCGACGATGATGGTCGCCGCCGCCGAGCCGACCAACGTTGTCGCAGCAATGATTCCGATCTGGAAAGCATCGAAACCCAATGCCTTCAGATAGACGGGTAGGAGCAGGCTCACATAGCCATCGGCAAAGGCGCGCACGCCGCGCGCCCAATAAAGCGGCACGGCAGCCTGCGAGACTCCCACGGGCAACAATCGCGGCAGAGGCGACATCAGACCAGCCGCGCCAACGCTTCGCTGCCGAGCGCACCGAGGATTACAACCGCCCACGGCGGCACGCGCACACGCAGCAGAATCAGCGCGCCGATCGCAAATACAAGATCGCGCCAGCTAAAGACCGCGCTAACCAAGATTGGGCGGTACAGCGCGGCGAGCAACAGGCCGACGACCGCGGCGTTGACTCCTTTCAGCGTCGACTGCATCGCCCGATTGGCACGCAGCGCGCTCCAAAATGGCAATGTGCCGACGATGAGCAGCGAGCCCGGCAGGAAGATGGCGATCAACGCGATCACGCCACCGAGCAGGCCACCAGGCGGAGCATGCATGCTCACGCCGAGAAAAGCGGCGAAGGTGAACAACGGACCGGGAAGAGCCTGGGCCGCGCCGTAACCGGCGAGAAACGTGTCCTGACTTACCCAGCCCTTTGGCACGACCACCGCGTCGAGCAGGGGCAACAGCACGTGGCCGCCGCCGAACACGAGCGCGCCGGAGCGATAGAATCCGTCGAACAGCTGCAGCGCGCCGGTTCCGCTTGCCGCGGCGACGATCGGCGGCAGCGTCAGTAGCGCCGCAAAGGCCGCCAAGGACGCGATCGCCAGCGCGCGCGGCACACGCGGCTCGAACGGCAGCGCCGCATGGCGGGCCTCGCCCGGCAGGAACAGCCGGCCGGCAACGGCACCAAACGCAATGGCGGCGAGTTGCCCCCAGGTTGCCGGCAATGCCAGCGTCAAGGCGGCGGCAGCGAAGGCCACGGCGCCGCGTGGTATGTCGTTGGCCAAATGCCGCGCCATCTGCCAGACCGCCAGCGCCACAACCGCGCATGCAACCAGCATCAGGCCGTGCAGCCACGGCGCGCCGGCAAGACTACCGAGGCGGGCGGCGCCGAAGCCAAGCGCGCCCATGATCAGCGCCGACGGCAAAGTGAAGCCGAGCCAAGCGCACAGCGCACCGGGCAGTCCGGCGCGCAACAATCCGATGGCGAAGCCGAATTCGCTCGACGATGGGCCCGGCAGAAATTGCGACAGCGCCAGCAGGTCGGCAAAGCCGGCCTCGTCGAGCCACTGCCGTTTATCAATGAATTCGCTGCGGAAATAGGCGAGATGCGCGACCGGGCCGCCGAACGAGGTCAACCCCAGCCGCAGGAAGATCGCGAGGATTTCGAACGGGCTACTGCGGCCGGTTGCGTCAGCCATGCGGCGTCAGCCGCCGGCGCAACTCGGCGTGGCATTGCGCCGCGCTGGCGCGGAAATCGCCGTCGATCCACCAGGCCTCGAGCGCAGCCAAGAGATTACCGACCTGTGGTCCCGGGGTGACGCCGACGGCCAGCAGGTCGCGGCCGCGCAATGGGAAGCGTGGAGGCTTCCAGGATTTTGCCAGACGGAGCAGCTTGCGTGCGGCGTGCGGCTGGTTTTGTGCGGCGGCCGCCAGCAAAATGCGATCGGCATAGAGCGCCGGCCCCCAACGATAGATTGCGCGGCGCTGCGCCGCGCGATCGCCGGCGAGGGCGGCCGCAGGCTTCGTGAACATAGCCAGGAGCCGGTCGCGCAGCGCGCTCGACAGTTTCAGCCGTTCGGCGACGGCGCCAGCATCGCGCGTGACCAACGCAGCCAGCCGCCGAAGCGGATCGGTTTCCGGCTCGAACGCAACCAAGTGGCGCAGCCGCGCCAACCCGCCGGTTTCAGGCAGCAGCACCTTCAGCACACCGTCGGCCTGCATCATGTGCAATGCCGGAATCGGATCCGGCGCTGCCAGCAGCTTCAAGATCTCGGCGGCGACGCGCTCGGCCGACAGCGTCGGCAACAATCGGGCGGCCGACCGGCAAGCGGCGCGTGCAACGCGGTCGCCGGCGCCTTTGCCGTAATGCGCGAAGAAGCGGTAGTAGCGCAGCAATCGCAACACATCTTCGTGAATACGCATCGCCGGGTCGCCGACAAAGCGCACGCGACCGGCCTTGAGATCCACGAGACCACCGACGTAATCGTAAAGCCGGCCGCGCGTGTCGAGTGACAGCGCGTTCATGGTGAAATCGCGGCGCTGCGCGTCGGCCGCCCAATCGGCGTCGAAAGCGACCTTGGCGTGCCGGCCGTCGGTTTCGACGTCGCGGCGCAGCGTCGTGATCTCGAAAATCCGCTTTGTCGTCGCGGCCGTGATGGTGCCGTGGGCGATTCCGGTCGGAACCGCGCGGATGCCGGCCGCCGTCAGCCGCGCCAAGACGGCTTCCGGTTTGAGCGGCGTGGCAATGTCGATCTCGCGCGGCGGACGACCAAGCAGCGTATCGCGCACGGCGCCGCCGACGAACCGCGGCTCGCCCTCCGGCGCCGTCAGCGCGTGCATGACGCGCCGTGTAGCGACGTTGCGCATCCACGGACGCGGCTTGATCATACGAATGGATTCCGCCATCAGCGCGGTCCCGACGGCGCGATCTGGCCCGGCACGACACGGCCATCTTCGACGTGCGGCGGTACGTAGCGCCCCACCTGTTCGCCGCCGGTATCGACGCCGACGATTACCAGCGCCGCCGCCGCCGCGATCAATCCTGCGATAATCAGCCACGTCCATGGCGTGTTGCGTTCGGCGACACGGCCGACGGTATAAAGCCAAAGAAAATAGATCGCGGTCGGAGCGAGCAGCGGCAGCAGGATGGTGAGCGCCACCCGGATCATGGCGCACTCACGTCGCCAGCACCTCGGCGAGATTGACCAGAATCCCGGCAGTCGCGCCCCAAATGTAGCGGCTGGCGTGCGCGAGCACGAAATAGGTGCGCACGCCGTTCTTGAGTTCGCGCGTTTCTTGCCGGTAGTTCGTACGGTCGGCGATTAACGACAGCGGCACCTCGAAGATTTCCGTCACCTCGCGCGGATCCGGCGCCAACGGCAGCGGCGGTGCGAGCAAGGCGACGATCGGCACGATCTCGAAGCCGGTGCCGGTGATGTACGTGTCGAGCCGGCCAATGACCTCGATGCGATCGCCCGGCAAGCCAATCTCCTCGTGCGTCTCGCGCACCGCGGCGGCAACTGCATCGGCATCTGTCGGCTCGATCCTGCCGCCGGGGAGCGAAACCTGGCCCGCGTGCGCGCTTAGATTCTCGTGACGTTGCGTCAGCAGGAGGCTCAGTCCGGCCGGCCGATCAACGATCGGCACCAGCACCGCCGCCGGCCGCAGTCCGGGCGGCAATTTCACGTCCGGGCTCAGGATGTGGTCGCCGCGCACCTTGTCGCTGTCGAACGAACGCATGCCCGGCCGATATCCGCCGAAACGCGCGCGGACCGAAGCAGCGGTCAACGGATTGTTCCGATCCTGCCGAGCGGAAAGAATTTTACGTTGCTCCATACGCCGAATACCGCTTCGATCCCGTGCTGTTCTTCGCGGCCCAATTCCACCAGCTGGTAGAATACCGGCCGATTGATGCGCGCTTCCAGCCCGTCACGCACCAAGATATAGGGCACCGGCGTACGCGTCATCCGGTCCTCGGCAACACGCAGGGGACGTGCCACGTCGAGGGTCACATTCTCGTCAACATTGGTACGAAATATCAGCCGTTGCCGCGCGTCGGGGTTCTCGACATCGAGCGCAACGGCGACGAACGGAGCATCTTCGACAGCGATGCGGCCGCGTTCAGTTGGCGTCGTCAGCCAATACCGCCCGGCCGCGTCGCGTTCGAGTGCACGGCTGAACAGGCGGATGAGCGCCATGCGATGGATTGCTGAGCCCTGGTAGAACCAGCTACCATCGCGGGCGATCCGGATGTTGAATTCGTCGCAGCCGCCAGGCGCGCCGCCGGCTCGCGGTGGCTTCGTCGCCCTGGCTGCAAGCTGCGGGAGCTCGCCTGATGAGGCTTTGTCCATGACCACCCGTGTCCGCAACAGGAGCTGCCGTTGACTGCCACCGATTCGGTTACCACTACCGCCGGCAACGACCTCGCTCGCGACATCGAGGCTCTCGGCGCACGGCTCGCCGCGGTGCGGCTGCGCATCGGCCGCGTGATTTTCGGACAGGCGGAAGTCATCGATCAAGCTTTGATCACCTTGCTCGCGGGCGGCCATGCGCTACTGATCGGTGTGCCCGGCCTGGCCAAGACTCGTTTGGTCGAAACGCTCGGCACCGTGCTCGATCTCGACGACAAGCGGGTGCAGTGCACACCCGACCTGATGCCGGCCGATATCATCGGCTCGGAAGTGCTGGAGGAAAGCGAGAGCGGCCGGCGCGGGTTCCGATTCATACCCGGACCGGTTTTCTGCCAGCTACTGATGGCCGACGAGATCAATCGCGCCAGTCCGCGCACGCAGTCCGCGCTGCTACAAGCGATGCAGGAAGGCCGCGTCTCGGTCGCCGGCCAATATCATCTACTGCCTAAGCCCTTCCACGTGCTGGCAACGCAAAACCCGCTCGAGCAGGAAGGCACTTATCCGTTACCCGAGGCGCAGCTCGATCGTTTCCTGCTGCAGATCGATGTCGGCTATCCCGACCGTGACGCCGAGCGGCGGATGCTGATCGCGACCACGGGTATCGCCGAGGAAGAAGCGGCGCCGGTGCTCACCGGTGCCGAATTGCTGGCGGCGCAGCGGCTGGTGCGCCGCGTGCCGGTGGGCAATAGCGTCGTCGACGCAATCTTGACGCTGGTGCGCTCGGGCCGACCGGACGATGGCGCCGCCGACGCGGTGCGGGCGCACATCGCCTGGGGACCGGGTCCGCGCGCTAGCCAAGCCTTGATGCTGGCCGCACGGGCGCGGGCGCTGCTCGACGGCCGGTTGTCGCCTTCGATCGACGACGTGCTGGCGCTCGCTCATCCAGTGCTGCGCCACCGCATGGCGCTTACGTTTGCGGCGCGCGCGGACGGCATCAGCATGGCGCAGGTCATCGATCGGCTATTGGATCCGCTGCGCTGATGACCGGACCGGCGCTGCGCCACCGCGCCGAAGCAGCCTCGCTTGCGCTGCCGCCGTTGCTGATTGCCGCCGAGCGTGTCGCCGCCACGGTTCTCCAGGGCACGCACGGCCGCCGGCGCACCGGTCAGGGCGAGACCTTCTGGCAGTTCCGCCAATACGAGCCGGGCGATCCGGTGACACGTATCGATTGGCGCGAATCCGCCAAGAGCCAGCATGTCTATGTGCGCGAGACGGAATGGGAAGCGGCGCAGAGCGTCTATCTCTGGCGCGACGCATCAGGATCGATGGATTACGCCTCGGACACCAATTTGCCAACCAAACGTGACCGAGCCGAGCTGCTGACGCTGGCGCTTGCGGCGCTGCTGGTGCGCGGCGGCGAGCGGGTGACGCTGATGGGCTCGGGCGCGGCGCCGGCCTATGGCCGTGGCGTGCTCGACCGGCTGGCGCTGCTGCTCGAACGCAGTGCGATCGCTGCTGATCTGCCGGCCTTCGAAAAATTGCCGCGGCACGGCCAGGTGGTCTGGATCGGCGATCTGCTGGCGCCACTCGAAACGACAGCTGCACTGGTCTTGCGTTACGCCGATGCCGGCCTCAAAGGCCATCTGCTGCAAGTTCTCGATCCGGCCGAGGAAAGCCTGCCGTTTGCCGGCCGCGTTCGTTTCGAAGGGCTGGAAGACGAGAATCCGCTACTGGTCAGCCGCGTTGAAGCGATCCGCACCGGCTATGCCGAGCGTTTGCGGCGGCACCGCGACGGGCTGGCAGCGTTGACGCGCGGCGCGGGCTGGACCTTCGCCACGCACCGCACCGATCATCCGCCGCAACATGCGCTCCTCGGACTCTACCGTATCCTGACGGAGCGCTAGCGCATGCTGTCGCTTGGTTCGATTGCCTTCGCCGCGCCATGGCTGCTCGCCGGTCTGGCGGCGCTGCCGGTATTGTGGTGGCTGTTGCGCGTGACGCCGCCGGCACCGAAACGCGTCCGTTTCCCGGCGTTGCGCTTGATGCTTGGATTGGCACCGCCGGAGGAAACGCCGGCAAAGACACCGTTGTGGCTGATCCTTCTCCGCATGCTGCTGGCGGCGTCGGTGATCTTGGCGCTGGCGCAGCCGCTGCTCAATCCGCGTACGCCGATTGCCGCCGCCGGTCCCGTCGTGTTCGCCGTCGATGACGGCTGGAGCGCCGCACGAAACTGGGATGTAATGCGCTCGACGCTCGACCGGTTGATCGATCAAGCAGCGCGCGAGCGACGCGAGATTGTCCTCTTCGGCACTGCCGATCCGCCGGGCGGCCGCGCCGCGACCGATCTGTCGCTGTTGCGTCCGGCCGACGCACGCGCCGCCGCCGCTAATCTACAGCCGCGTCCGTGGCCGGACGCTCGCGCCCAGGCACTGGCGCGGCTCGATCGACTCGGTCTGCCGCATGCGGCCGAGATCGTCTGGCTGAGCGACGGCGTCGATGGCGGCGACGCCACCGCGTTCGCTGCCGGCCTTGCCCGTCTCGGACCGCTCACGGTGATGGCAGCGAGCGGCAACGGCTTGCCGCGGCTGTTGGCGCCGGCCGATTCCGACGACAAGGACCTGACGGCGACGGTCGAGCGTGCCGATCCCAGTCTGCCCGATACGTTGACGCTGCGCGCGCTCGGTGACGACGGCCGGCTGCTGGCGCGGCGCGCAGTGACGATCCCCGCCGGCGAACGCTCGATCGTCGCGCACATGCCGATGCCGGCCGAGCTGCGGAACCGCGTCGCATCGATCGTGATCGAGAATGAAGCCTCCGCCGGCGCGGTGCTGCTGCTCGACGAGCGCTGGCGACGGCGGCCCGTCGGCATCGCCGCCCGCACCGACACGGCGCAGCCGCTGCTGAGTGGCGCCTATTATCTCGACAAGGCGCTGTCGCCATTCAGCGAGGTCCGCACCGGCGACGTCGCCACCCTCATCAAGGGCGGCGTTGCGGTGCTTGCTCTGCCCGATGGCGCGACGTTGAATGACAGCGACCGGCAGGTGATCGCCCGTTGGCTTGATAACGGCGGCACCGTGCTGCGCTTCGCCGGTCCGCATCTGGCAGCACAGCCGGACGACGCGTTGTTGCCGGTACGCTTGCGGAATGGCGACCGCATGCTTGGCGGCGCCCTATCGTGGGAGCAGCCGGCGAAACTCGCGCCTTTCAGCGCCGACAGCCCATTCGCTGGGCTCGCGATTCCCGACGACGTCACCGTCTCGCGCCAGGTCCTGGCCGAGCCGACAGTGGATCTCGCACAGAAGACCTGGGCGCGGCTCGCCGACGGCACGCCATTGGTCACGGCGGAAAAACGCGGCAAGGGCTGGCTCGTCCTGATCCACACGACGGCCGATCCCGAATGGTCGAACTTGGCGATCTCGGGACTGATGGTAGAGATGCTGCGCCGCGTCGTCGCGGTAAGCCAGGGCATTCCGGGAATGAGCGACAAGCCGCTGCCGCCGGTCGAAACCCTCGACGGTTTCGGCCGATTGCACGCAGCGCCCGCCACGGTCGCAACGATTCCGGCCGGCACGCTGGCCAAGACCGTCGCCGGGCCGCGCAGCCCGCCCGGGTTCTACGGCACTGCCGACGCGCGCGTCGCACTCAATCTGGCGCCGGCAGTGACGCACTTCGCCCCGCTGCCGCGGCTACCGGCCGACGTTCGGCGCGAGGATTTCGCGCGCAGCACCGAAGTCGATTTCCGGCCGCCGCTGCTGGCGTTCGCCTTGCTTGTGATGCTCGCCGATTTCACCATCGGCTTCGCGTTACGCGGGTTGCTGCCACGGATCGGCCGGCGCATCGGCACAGCCGCGGGCGTCGTCGCGCTGTGCGTGGTGCTCGGCGCATCGACGGCGCAAGCCGCTGGAAATGACGCGGCAGCAGTCGCGGCAGTCAGCCAGTTTCACCTCGCCTACGTCCGCACCGGCGTACCCGACGTCGATACCGAGTCGAAAGCCGGACTGGTGGGTTTGGCTTATGTCTTGAACGAACGCACCGCAGTCGAAGCAGCGGCACCAATTGGCGTCAGTCCAGAAACCGACGACTTGGTGTTCTTTCCGCTGCTCTATTGGCCCGTCATCGACGGCGAGCCATCCTTGTCGCCGCAGGCGATCGCGCGCGTGCAGCACTACCTCAACACCGGCGGCATCATCCTGTTCGACACGCGCGATCAGGAACAGCCGACACCCTTTAGTGCCGCCGCAGCGCAGGCGCGCCTGAAGCGGCTTGCTGCCGGCCTGGCGATCCCACCGTTGGAGCCTCTGCCACCCAACCACGTGCTAACCCGCTCGTTCTACCTGATCGAGAATTTTCCCGGCCGCTGGAGCGGTGGCCAGCTTTGGGTCGAGCCAACGGAGGATGCGGTCAACGACGGCGTGTCGAGCATCATCGTCGGCGGTAACGAATGGGCCGGTGCGTGGGCAGCCGACGCTAATGGCGTACCGCTCTATGCCGTCGTGCCGGGCGGCGAGCCACAGCGCGAGTTGGCCTATCGCTTCGGCGTCAACTTGGTGATGTACGCGCTGACCGGCAACTACAAGAGTGACCAAGTGCATGTGCCGGCAATTCTCGAGCGTTTAGGACAATGACAGGCTGGACCCTCGCCACCTCGCCGCTGCTGCCATGGTGGACAATCGGTGTGTTTTCCGGCGCGGCGTTGGTGCTGATCGCCTTCGGCGCCTGGCGGCGCGCCCGCGGCACGGCGCTGCGGCTGCTCGCGGTCCTGGCGCTCGCAGCGATCGTGGTCAATCCGTCGCTGGTCGAGGAAAAACGCGCGCCGCTCCACGACGTCGCCGCGGTGATTGTCGACGACTCGCCGAGTATGCGTATCGGCCAGCGGCAGCAATACGCGGCAGCGGCGCTGCAGACGGTGACCGAGCGGTTGGCGCGCCTCCCCGGTCTCGACGTGCGCGTGGTGCATGCCGGCGCGCCCGACCCGGCCGCGCCTTTTGTCGATGCAGGGACACAGCTCTATACCGCACTCAGCCGCGCGCTGGCGGACGTGCCGCGTCAGCGCATAGCCGGTGCGATCCTGATCACCGACGGACAGATCCACGACATGCCACCGCCGCAGCGGCTGGCATTCGACGCGCCACTGCACGTCCTTCTGACCGGCCAACCCGGCGAGGCTGACCGCCGGCTTGTCGTCCGCAACGCGCCGAAATTCGGCCTCGTCGGCAAGACCGTCGAGCTCGGCGTCCGTGTCGAGGATCTGCCTGCGTCCGGCGCGACTGGCGAGGCGCAGCTCACGGTCCGCAAGGATGGCGGCTTGCCGACGATCCAGACGGTGCCGGTCGGCAAGGACGTGATCGTGCCGGTGGCGATCGATCACGGTGGATCGAATATCGTTGAGCTCGCCGTCAACGCCGGGCCGCATGAGCTGACGCTTGAGAACAATCGCGCCGCCTTCGTCATCAATGGCGTCCGCGACCGACTAAAAGTGCTGCTGATCAGCGGCGAGCCGAACCAGGACGAGCGCACTTGGCGTAACATTCTCAAATCGGATCCATCGGTCGACCTCATCCACTTCACCATCCTGCGGCCGCCCGAAAAGCAGGACGGTACGCCGATCCGCGAATTGAGCCTGATCGCCTTCCCGATTCGCGAGCTGTTCGACGTCAAACTGCACCAGTTTGACCTGATCATCTTCGACCGCTACCGCCAGCGCAGCGTGCTGCCGCAGGCCTATATCGAGAACATTGCCGACTATGTGCGCGGCGGCGGCGCGCTGCTGGTGTCCGCAGGCCCTTCCTTCGCCACGCCGCTGTCGCTCTATCGCACGCCCCTCGGCGCAGTATTGCCGGCGGCGCCGACCGGCGACGTCTACGACGATGGATTCGTGCCCCAGGTCACGGCGATCGGCCGGCGCGATCCGGTGACCGAGGATCTGCCAGGATTGCCGGCACAGCCCAACGCGGTGCCGCCGTGGGGCCGCTGGTTCCGCATCATCGGCGCCCAAGCACAACGCGGCGTGACTGTGATGACAGGCTACCAGAATGAGCCGCTGCTGGTACTTGATCGCGTCGGCAAAGGCCGCGTCGCGCAGCTGCTGTCCGATGAAATGTGGCTGTGGACGCGTGGCTACGAAGGCGGCGGACCGCAGGCCGAATTGCTGCGCCGGATCGTCTATTGGCTGATGAAGGAACCGGAACTTGAAGAAAACGACCTGCGCGCAACGATCGACGGCAACAAGCTGACAGTCACGCGACAGTCGCTCCAGCCTGACGACTCTCCGGTGCAGGTGACGCTACCGGATGGCAAGCCCATGACGCTGTCCCTAACGCCGGCGCATGGCGGCCGCAGCGTCGCGATGCTCGGCGTCGACGAAAGCGGCCTTTATCGCGTCAGCGATGGTCGGCGCATCGCGCTGGCGGCGGCCGGCTCACTCAATCCGGTTGAGATGGCCGACGTGCGCACCTCGGACGAAAAAGTCAAAGCCGACGTTGCCGCCACCCGTGGCGGAATTTTCTGGGTCGGACCGGGCAGCGTGCCCGACATCCGCTCGGTCGATCCCGGGCAGTCGGCCGCTGGCCGCAACTGGATCGGCTTGCGCCGCACCGGCGACTATGTCGTGACCGGCGTCGGCGAAACACCGCTCCTGCCCGGCGCGCTGGCCTTGCTCCTGGCGCTCGGACTGTTGATTCTGGCGTGGCGGCGGGAGGGTCGCTGAACCATGCTCGACAGTTGGCACGATTTCTACGTCATTCTGGCGACGGCGGCAGGCACGCTGATCGGCGCGATGTTCATCGTCGCCTCGATCGGCGGCCGCAATATGACGCGGGCGCGAGCCGCCGCAATCGCGTCGTTCGTGACGCCAACCGTGATCCACCTGTCGGTCGTGCTGCTGGCCTGCGCGCTGCTGGTCGTGCCAACATTGGATCGCCAGACCCTGGGCATCATCGGCGTGATCGGCGGGCTCATCGGCCTGGCGGCCGCAGCACATATTTGCTGGCAAGTGCTGCACAGTAAAGTCGATCACGTCGACCGGCTATGGTACGGCGGCCTGCCGCTCCTCGGTTACGTCGGCATCGTCGTCGCCGCGGTCATGATCGTCGCGCAGAACCGGTTCAGCCTCGAGACGCTCGCCGCGGCGTTCGGTCTTTTGATCGTCGCCAGTATCCGCAATGCCTGGGACCTGATCATTTTTCTAGTCGGCCAGGACCGCAACGCGCCTTAATCGAAAGCGTTGCCGAACGCAGTGGGCTAAGCCCTACCGGATTTGCTAGGGTCCGCGCCGAGGAGGAACCTTATGTGGTGCCGGGCTTTGCCGCCCATCCATCCCGATGGCTGGCGGTTCATTCTGATCTTCGCGGCGGTGACGTTGATCCTGTTCTGGATCGCGCAGCCGCTCGGCTGGCTCGGCGTGATCGCGACGATCTGGTGCGTGACCTTCTTCCGCAATCCATGGCGCGTCACGCCGCAGCGCGAAGGCTTGGTGGTCGCGCCGGCCGATGGCGTGATCGTGGCGGTTGACGAAGCCGTGCCGCCGCCCGAACTCGGCATGGGTGACGCGCCGATGCGGCGGATCGGCATTTTTCTGTCGATCTTTGACGTGCACGTGAACCGCGTGCCGGCCGCCGGGCGCGTGGTGAAGGCCGCCTACCGCAAGGGCAAATTCGTCAATGCCGCCCTCGACAAGGCGAGCGAGGACAACGAGCGCATGGCAATCCGTTTGGCGCTGCCCGACGGCGCCGAGATTGCCGTGGTGCAGATCGCGGGTCTGATCGCGCGCCGCATTCTGTGTGAACTGACCGAAGGCCAGAACGTAATCGCCGGACAACGGCTGGGCCTGATTCGGTTTGGCAGCCGCACCGATCTTTACCTGCCGCCTTCGTGGTCCCACTTCGCCATCGTCGGCCAGCGCATGGTCGGCGGCGAGACGGTGCTGGCCGATGCACGCGCCAGCGAAACCGCGCGCTCGGGCATGGTGCACTGATGGCGTTGCGCCGTCCGCGCGTTCGTGTCCGACCGATGGGAGCGTTTTCGCTCAACCGGATGATTCCCAACATCCTGACTCTGCTCGCGCTGTGCGCCGGCATGACCGCGATCCGCCTCGCTTTTCTCGACCGCTTCGAGCAGGCGACGGCGGCGATCATCATCGCCGGAATCCTCGATGGCATCGACGGTCGCATCGCGCGCCTGCTTAAAGGAACATCGAGCTTCGGTGCCGAACTCGATTCGCTGTCCGATTTCGTCAGCTTTGGCGCCGCGCCAGCGATCATGCTCGACATCTGGACGATGGATTCGCTGCACGGCATCGGGTGGGCGCTGGCGCTCCTGTTCGCGGTGTGCACGGCGCTGCGGCTGGCGCGGTTCAATACACAGATCGGCGCCGAGTTGCCGCCTTACGCCTACAACTTCTTTACTGGCGTACCGGCGCCGGCCGGCGCTGGATTGGTGATGATCCCGATGTTTCTCTATTTCGAGAGCGGCATTGGCCTCTTCCGCTCGCCAATCCTGTGTGGCGCCGTGCTGGCGGCGGTCGCGGCGCTGATGGTGAGCCGGGTGCCCACCTTCGCGTTCAAAAGCTTCCGCATTCCGCGCGAGTGGGTTCTGCCCACCCTGCTGCTGGTGGGCGCGCTGGCTGCGTTCCTGACGACCGAGCCGTGGATTACGCTGCTGATCATCGGCGCGCTCTATATCGGCTCGATACCAGTCAGCATTCGCGCATATGCGAGATTGCGGAGCGCCGCCGAGGAATTGCGTGCGCCGCGCCTCAGTCAACCCTGATCCGCTCAAGCGGCTGTGATGCTTACGGACTTCGTGTCCGTGCTAGAAGCGCCGGACGTTCGGGTAACACGGAGGTATACCATGCGTTGGACCATCGTGGCCGCGGCGGCGTTCATTGGGCTCGGCCTTATTGCCGCAACACCGCTCGCTTATGCGCAGGCACCGCGGACGCCGCCCAGCCGGGTGCGCGGCACGATCGACGCCCTCACCGATCACTCTCTGACCGTCAGGACGCCGTCCGGCGCACTGATGACGGTCGCGCTGGCGCCGAACTTCGTAGTGCGGACGGTGGTTCGCAAACATATCGACGACATTCACGACGGCGACTTCGTTGCCGCAACCACGGTCCGCGGCAAGGACGGCAATCTGCACGCCATCGAAGTTCACATCTTCCTGCCAGCGCAACGCGGCGTCGTGCCCGAAGGCCAGATCCCATGGGATCTCGCCCCCAATAGCCTGATGACAAACGCGATCGTCGCCGGAATTGCGACGGTCAGAGGTGGCAAGGTCTTGACCGTGACCTACAAAGGCGAAAGAACGGACATTGAAGTCGACCGCAAGACGCCCATCGTCACCTATGCACCCGGCGACCCGAGCATGTTGCAACATGATCGCGCGGTGTTCATCCTTGCCGCCAAACAGCCCGACGGCAGCTTGGCAACGACCAACGTCACGGTGGAAAACAAAGGCGTCAAGCCGCCAATGTAGGCCCGGCTTCGGCCAGATGTGCGTTGACATGGAGGTTTGCCAAAAGGTCTGATCCCGCCGAGGGGTCGGATGGATTCGCGCGCACCAGTGATCGTCGTCGGCGGAGGCCCCGCCGGACTCGCCGTCGCGGTCGGACTCGCCCTCCAGGACGTCGCCGTCACGGTTTACGAGGCGGAACCATGCCTGCCGCGCGACCTGCGCGCGGGCAGTTTCCATCCGCCAACACTGGAAATGCTCGACGGCATCGGCGTCGGCCAGGATTTCCTGGCACTCGGTTATCGCGTGCCACGCTGGCAGATCCGCGGCCGCGCCGAGGGCGTGA
Organism: Allostellaceae bacterium; assembly: GCA_035632055.1. Classification (GTDB taxonomy): domain Bacteria; phylum Pseudomonadota; class Alphaproteobacteria; order ATCC43930; family CGMCC-115725; genus REEB95. The sequence goes on along the minus strand of DASQHO010000006.1, from coordinate 65,784 downwards.
TCGTCGAGTGGGATTTGTCGCTGATCGCCGATCTGACGCCCTATCCGTTCCGCTTTCATTGCGAGCAATTCAAGCTGACGCCTTTGCTACTGAAGCGATTCGAGACGCTGGGTGGCAGCGTGCGCTGGCAGCGCCGTTTCCTTGACGCGACCCAGGACGGCGACGGCGTTACCGCGCACTTCGCCACGGCGGACGGCGTCGAGACTGTGCGCGGCAGCTATCTGATCGGCGCCGACGGCGGCCGCAGCGCGGTGCGCCACATCATGAACGTCGCATTCGAAGGGTTTACGTGGCCCGAACGCTTCCTGGTCGCCGGCATCGACCGCGATCTCGCGCCGGAAGGCTTTACCATGAACGCCTATGTCTCGGACCCGGTCGACTGGTCGGCGATCTTCAAGATGCCACACGACGGACCGCCGGGTTTGTGGCGCGTGCTGTTCCCGACCGACGCCGACCTGCCCGAGGACCAGGTGCTGGCAGCGGATTTCGTCGAGCGCGCGCTGCAGAATTTCTTGCCGTGGAACCGATACTACGGCGTCGAGCACAAATCGACCTATCGCGTGCATCAGCGCGTCGCCCGCGAGTTCCGCCGCGGCCGCATGCTGCTCGTTGGCGACGCGGCGCACGTCAACAATCCCCTCGGTGCCTTCGGCCTCAACGGTGCGCTGCACGGCGCCTTCAACTTGGTCGAGAAGCTGGGCCCGGTATGGCGAGGCGAAGCGCCTGACTCTCTGCTCGACCGTTACGTACGGCAGCGACGCGCGGCAAACATCGAATTCGTCCAGGCACAGTCGATCCGCAACAAGGAGTTATTGCAGGAACGTGATCCCGCCGTACGGACGCAGCGGCTTGACGAGCTGCGCCGCACTGCCGCGGACCGCGCGAGCCACAAGGCCTACTTGGTCAGAAGTTCGATGATCTGGAGTGTGCGACGCGCAACGGAGATTGAATGAACGCGGCCCAATCGCGCATACCCCACGGCCGCCGGCTTTCGGCCTATATCGTTCTTCTGATCGCGGTATGGACGCTGGTGATGGGAGCGCGGCTCTTGCCGCAATTCAACGCCGCGTTGCGCATTGACGGCCGAATCACGACCGTCGACGACTATATCGCCGATCGCTGCGGCGCTCGCTTAGGGCCGGAAGCCACAACCTGCCTCGCCACAGCCCGCCGTAAGGCGGAGACGCAATTGCGCCGGGAACAGGCCCGATCGGTGCTGATCATCGTCGCGCCGGCTGTGCTATATTCGCTCTATCTGGCGCTCGCTACTTTGAGCGGCACAAGCCGGCGGCGCGCATCTAGCCGGATCAAGGACACACGATGACGCGGTTGCACATTGTTCTCGGCGTTCTGACACTAGCGCTGCTGACGGTGGCTCCTGCTGCAGCTGATCCGCGGACTGAGAGCAATAGCGTTTGGGCCGTCGCCGACCGTTGCGCCCGCGAAGCGGCTCGGCTATTTCCGGATTACACACCGCAAGGCAACGCTGATCGCGAGAACTACCGCCGTGCCTGTCTGCGCGCCAACGACGAGCCGGCGCCTAATGGACAAGCCGCCATTTCAAACCACTGAGCGCCGCCTAGGCGACGTGGCGTAGCGCCGCCGCGATACGGCGGATTTCGGCGTCGACGTCGATCGCCGCTGCCGAGGTGATTTCGAGACGCCGGTCCTCCAGCACATGCACCTTCCCGCGCCGGCGGCGGCGAAAATCCATCACCGCCGCATCACGCTCCGCCAGTAAACGGACGATTGTCGGCCGGAACAGGCCAAGCAACGCCGTGAGCCATTGGTCGAGCGGGCTCGCCTGCTCACCGCCTATGGCGAAGCGATCGAGCGATGCAGTGATGTCGGCCGCACCGTACCAGGTCTCGCCAGTGACCCAACGGTTGGTCGTGAAGAGACGCAACGGCTTTCCGGCGCGATCCATCGCGACCGCAACGAGATGAACCCAGGGCTCGTCGGGCTCGCCGGCCGGCGCCGGCGCGGACGGCGCGGACGGCGCCGGTGTCGCGGGATGGCCGGCGATCGCCAGCTCGGGCATGACGAGCGGCCGCGCGCCCGGCTTGAGCCCGCCCGCGCGCAGGAAGGCGTGGAAATGGCCGTGTTCGCCATGAATAGCGGTGCGCGGTTGCGGCGAATGCGCATGATAGAAATACTGCGCGTGTGTCGCCGGGTCGTAGACGTCGCCCGCCGGATAATGGCGCCAGTGATATACGCGGCTCACGCCGCCGAGCGCAGCCGAAACGACAGTGCGTCCATCATGCGCCAGGGTGTCACGCCATCGCACGACGTTCTCGCCGTAGCGCGCCTGACACTCGAGTATAGTCCGGTCGGGACGCTGCAACGGCAAGATCGTCAAGACCGTTTCGCGGTCCGTGGCAGGGAGCCGGCGATCCAGGCCGGCGCGTCGCGCAGCGCCTGGTGGCTTGCGGCGTCGAACGCGTCGACGACCGCCGGCACGGTGTTTTGGGCCGCCGGCACGACAGCGGCGAATTGCCGTTGCGCGAGAATGTCGCCGTCGGGCATGCGCAGCACCCGTAAATCGATCGTCACCCGTATTTGCGGCGGCGCGCCGGCGCTGTAATCCGCCTCGAAATGATCGAGCGCGCCGAGTACGACGTAATCGGCATGCAGCGCCAGCGACCGCCGCGCTACCCGGCTGAACCGGCCCGCATGCGCGAGCGTATCGAGCAGCAGGTTCTCGACCAAGGCAGGTGCCCGGTCGGTCCATTCCGCGTCGGCGTAATATTCAAGGCGCGTCGCGCTCGGACTGAGCGCGATCCGGGCCGTATCAAGCGCGCCGGGCGCGGCGATGCCGCCGACGAGGATTTGCGCCGCGATCATCGAATCGTCAGCCGGTGCAGATTGGGCAGGCGACAGCCGGTAGAGATTCGGCGGCGGCGGCGGCGACGGCAGCAAACCGCTGCAGCCAGCGAGCGCCAGGGTCAGGAGGAGGATCGCGACGTGCCGCATGACCATCAGTGGGGAGTATAGCCTTGCAGGCGGTTGCCGTAGATCACCTGCGACGGATCGCGATTGAGCGAATCGACAAGCCGTGTCAGCTCGGTGACCAGGACGCGCGAATCGGCGAGGAGCTGTTGCAGCTCGGGCAGACCGCGGCTGGTGAAGTCGCTGACCGGCTTCCGGCTTTCGCGCATCATCTGATCGAGATTGTTGGCAGCCTGGTCGAAATGTTTGACCGCCGCCGATAGGCCGCCGAGCGATGTGTCGATGTCGCGGGAATGCGCTGCGAGCACTGCACTTACTTGCCGCATATTGGCAAGCGTCTCGGCGAACGCTGCGCGGTTTTGCGCGTCGGTGACTCCATTGAGCTGATCGGCAAGCGTCGACAGCTTCTGGATGAGAACCGGCATGCCGTTGAACAGCTCCGTCAATTGCGACGAACGCGATCGGATGACTGGATAACGCTGGCCATTTTCGGCGACGAGCGGCGGCGCCGTGCCGCTGCCGCCGGTGATCTCGACAAAGGCCGTACCGGTGAGGCCTTTCACCTGCAATTCGGCGACGGCGTCGCTACGTATGGTCATGTCCTGGTTGATATCGACGGTGACGTGCACCTGGGTCGGCCGTTGCGGATCGAGCGTGATCTTCGCCACGCGGCCGACCAGAACGCCGTTGTAGCGGACGTCGGACCCGATATCGAGACCAGAAATCGAGCCGTCGAAGTAGATATCGTAGTGCGCAGCGCTGACTTTGAACGGCGCCTGGACGAACCACAGCAACACCACCGCCAGCCCGGCCAGCAGGATGACGACGAAACCTCCGACGAGCACGTATTCGGCGCGCGTTTCCATGACCTTACCCGTTGGCAGCTTCGGCGATCCGCGCGGCACGCCCACGCGGGCCGCTGAAATACGCCTCGATCCAGGGGTGGGGATTGCGCACTAGCTCGGCGAGCGTGCCGATCACTAAGCGCTGATCGACGATGACGGCAATCCGGTCACAAATCGCTATCAGGCTGTCGAGGTCATGGGTCACCATGAACACCGTCAGGCCGAGGCTCTCCTTGAGATCGCGCACGAGACCATCAAATTCCGTGGCCGCGATTGGATCAAGTCCGGCGGTCGGCTCGTCGAGGAACAATAGCTTCGGATCGAGGGCCAGCGCCCGCGCGAGGCCTGCGCGCTTGCGCATACCGCCGGATAGTTCAGCCGGCATTTTCTTGGCCGTATCGGACGGAAGGCCAACAAGCGCAATCTTGAGCGCGGCAATATCGTGCATCAGCGCCGGCGACAGGTGCAGCCGCTCGCGCAGCGGTACCATTATGTTCTCGGCGACCGTCAACGAACTGAACAACGCGCCGTCCTGAAACAGTACGCCCCACAGTTTGCCGAAGCGCCGCAGATCGGCCTGTCCTGGCCGTCCGAGCTCCTCGCCGAAAATCTCGATCGTGCCGGCAGCCGGCGGTGTCAAGCCGACGATCGTGCGCAGCAGGACCGATTTGCCGGCGCCGGACGCGCCGACCACGCCGAGAACCTCGCCGGACCGCAAATCGAAGGTGGCATCGCGCACCAGGATCCTGCCGCCGACCTTGGTCGCCAGGCCGTGCACGCGCACGACCGGTGCCGTGGCGGCGTCAGATGCCGAGCGCATTGAAGAAGATCGAGAAGATCGCATCGAGCACGATGACCAGGAATATGGATTGGACCACGGACTGCGTCGTACGCCGCCCGACGCTTTCAGCGCTGCGGGTCACCAGCAGACCTTCATTGCAGCCGATGAGCGCAATACAGGCGGCGAAGAATGGCGCCTTGATGATACCGAGAAATACGCTCCACAGCGACACCGCGCCGTGCAGCTGCACAAGAAACGTTGTCAGCGGGATATCGAGCGACGTGCGGCACATCACCGCGCCGCCCGCGAGACCCGCGAAATCGGCCCAGAATGTCAAAAACGGCAGCGTCAGGATCAGTCCGAGGATGCGCGGTACCACGAGGACTTCGATCGGATCGAGCCCCAGCGTGCGCATCGCGTCGACTTCCTCGTTAACGATCATGGCGCCAATCTCGGCGGTGAAGGCGCTACCCGACCGGCCGGCGATAATAATTGCGGCCAACAGCCCGCCGAGTTCGCGCAGGAAGCCGACGGCGAGCAGGTTGACGGTGAAAATCTCGGCACCATAGGGCTTAAGCTGCTGCGCGCCGATGTAGGTCATGACGATGCCGACGAGGAACGACAGCAGCCCGACGATGCCGAGCGCCGAGACGCCGGCGCGCTGCATTTGCGCCACCATCGGCGTGAAGCGCAAACGTCGCGGCCGCGCCGCGGTGCGCACGAACGTGATCGCGACTTCACCGAAGAAGCCGAGCAGGGCTCGGCCCACGCGCAGCAGCTCGACGGTGCGGAAGCCGATATGCGCCAGCAGCAAGAACGGTCCAAAGCCGCGGCGTACCGGCGTAATTGGGCTGGCTTGGCGTCTCTCGACTTGATTCAACAACGGCGCCAGTTCGGCGCCGACGTGATCGACGCTGACGGCAGCGCCACCCGCTTCGAGGCCGCGCTTCAACCGGAACAACAGCCAGGCACCGGTGGTGTCCATAGCCTCGATGCCGGCAAGGTCGATACGCACGCGCCGCACCGCCCCCGCTTTGACTTCTGAGAGACGATCGTTGAGCGCCTGGGCATCGGCGACCACCCAGCGGCCGCGCGGCCGCAGCACGAGCGCATCGCCGTCACGTGTCTGCTCGATGGATTGGGCCATTCATTCCCTCGGCCGGACCAGCGCCCATATTAGCGCAAGACGGCGCTTTCGCATCCCCGAGCCCGCAGTCTAGATTGGGCCACGATTTCCATCGAGGCGGGGCAATGGACCTGAAGCAGCACATCCGCGGCGTGCCGGATTTTCCCAAGAAGGGGATTCTCTTCTATGACATCTCGACACTTCTGGCACATGCCAAGGCGTGGCAGACGACCGTCGAGCGGATGGAGAAGGCGCTCGCGCCGCATCGGCCCGAATTGCTGGTCGGCATCGAATCGCGCGGTTTTCTGGTCGCGGCGCCGCTTGCGCTGGCGCTCGGCATTGGCTTCGTCATGGTACGCAAGCGCGGCAAGTTGCCCGGTGCGACGATACCCTACACGTATGCCTTGGAATACGGCACCGATACGATCGAGATTCAGGCCGACGCGATTGAACGCGGCCGGCGCGTCGCCGTGCTCGACGATCTGCTTGCGACTGGCGGCACGCTTGAAGCAGCGATCAATCTCTGCCGCAAGGTCGGCGGCGAGGTCGTTGCCGCCGGGTGCATCATCGAGCTCAACTTCCTCAATGGCCGCAAACGGCTCGACGTACCGTTCACGTCGGTCGTGTCCTACGATTCCTGACGGCGACGCGGACCTGGCATTCAGCCGCCGGATTCCTCTTCGGCGTCGTGGAATCGGTCGTAATCAATGGTGAGCCGGCCTTCCGATGTGCGGCCGATGATGTCGGTCAGGCGCCAGCCCCAGCGGATATCCTCCGGCTGGTAGCTTTTCCGGGCATGGATCGTCTGTGCGAAGCTTTCGTCGAGGCCGCCGATGCTGGCGACGATCTCCGCCTCCTGCTCACGTAACGTCGCCGCGCTGGCATCGTGCAGCGGGCTGGTTTCGTCGATCGGATGCATCACCGTCCAGGTGAGCACGAACGTCGGATTGTGCCGGCGCGCCACCTTCAAGTCATAGAAGCGCCGCATCACCTGACCTTCGGCCGTCACCTCATTGCGCACCAGCATGACGTTCACCGACGCTTCGAGAATCCGGTTTCGACGTTGATTGGCGGCACGGAACATCAGCGTCGGCACGCCGTCGTAACGGCTGACGACAGCGACGTCGCTGAACATGACGCGCGCCGTCGGCCGCGAGAAGCGGGCGAAGATCAGGCCGGTGGCGAGCGCGAACCCGGTCATGCCGAGCAGCACTTCGACTGTCACCACTGCGTTGGCATAAAACGTCGCGGGATGCATGTCGCCGTAGCCGATCGTCGCCATCGTCTGGACACTGAAAAAGAAAGCGTCGGCGAACGAACCCGACTTGGCATTGGCGATCGCGCCGCCCTGCACCAAGTAGAGCAGCGCGAAAACGACGTTGAACAACGCGTAGGCGGCAGTCAGTAATCCGAAGAATCCCGCCCACGAGACCGTCAGCAGCGAGTGATAGATGTCGGTGCGCGACTGGCCACGCCGGCGCGCTGCGCGCATGGCACGCATGCCGCGCAAAACCGGAAATCTGGCGGCTGGCGTCGGCGCGGCGGAGGGCAACTTGATCCGCTTGCGTCCGTCGCTCATTGCGCCGCGGGTTGCTGCTGCGCGTTGTTGAACTGAATCTGATCCGGCGTCAGCTGGAAGCCGGCGACAATGCCGTAATCCTCACCCGCTGCAACGCGTTTCACCGGCAGATGCACGGTGATGTTCTCGGTTGTCGCCAGGAAATTTTCGTTGCCGGCAAAATGTGCTGCTAGGCCGAACCGCTGCTCGTTCAAGATGTTGCTAGCTCCGTCCACCACCGCGACGAAATAGGTGAATTGCGAATTCTGCACCTGGGGCGATGCGCGGACGATCGAAAACGCGACCGTGACGTCGACACGAATGCCGTTATTTTCTTCGGTACACGAGTCCTTGACGGCGAGAATCCGTGCCGCTGCAGCGACATCATCGCGGGTACGGCTGGCGCCGGAGAAAAGCGGCGCGACGTCGAGGCCGGGTGTCGGCGCGCTGCTAGGACAGGTTAGGCTTTCGGCGCTAGTCTTGCCGAAGCATCCCGCGAGCAAAACCGGCAATGCCATCACCGCGACCATCGCCAATTGACGTTTCAGCCGCCCCGCGGAGTCTGGTCTCTTCATCTCCCTTTCCTTAGGGGTTCTGCCTGTATTAACGTGCCAAAAAACAGCGGGCGAAAAATCGGCTCGCACTCTATTCGACGATCCAGGGCCGCACAAGCGCCCGCGCGTCGCGAGTCGTAATCCGCATGGCGGTCTACACGGACGTTCCCGACGAGGAGCTGAGGGCTTTCATCGCCGAGTACGCAATCGGCGAAGTGGTGTCGTGCAAGGGCATCGCCGAAGGTGTCGAGAATTCGAACTATCTGCTGCGCACCGAGTCCGGCACCTACATCCTGACGCTCTACGAAAAGCGCGTTGCACCGGCCGATCTGCCCTTCTTTCTGGCGCTGATGGAGCACCTAGCGAAGCACAATATCCCCTGCCCGACGCCGATCCACGGCCGCGACGGCGGGGCGCTCCGCAAGCTGTGCGGCCGGCCAGCGGCGATCATCAGCTTCCTCGACGGCATGTGGCCGCGGCGCATCCATCCCTATCATTGCGCCGGTCTCGGCGGCGCGCTGGCACAGCTGCATCACGCTGGCGCCAGCTTTTCGTCGAATCGCGCTAACGACCTGTCGCTCACCGGTTGGGAGCGGCTTTATGGTGCCTGCGCCGCGCGCGCTGATGAGGTGAAGGCCGGCTTGGCCGAAGAGCTGCGCACGGAACTTGCCGAACTGCGGCGGCTGTGGCCGCACGATTTGCCACGCGGCATCATTCACGCGGACCTCTTTCCGGACAACGTCTTCTTCCGCGGTGAAGCGGTTTCGGGCCTGATCGACTTCTATTTCGCCTGCACCGATTTCTTCGCCTATGATCTGGCGATCTGCCTCAACGCTTGGTGCTTCGAGAGCGACGGCAGCTTCAATGTCACCAAGGCCAAACTGCTGCTAGCGAAGTACCGGGCGACGCGGCCGCTGTCGAATGCCGAGATCGAGGCCCTGCCGCTGCTAGCACGCGGCAGCGCCATCCGCTTCTTGCTGACGCGCCTTTACGACCGCCTGCATCAGGCGCCAGGTGCTTTCGTGCGGCCGAAGGACCCGCTCGAATATTTGCAGAAGCTGCGTTTCCACCGCGGCCTCGCCAGCCCGGCCGCCTACGGGTTCGATTCATGACGGCCAACGTCGTCGAAATCTTCACGGACGGCGCGTGTAGCGGCAATCCCGGTCCGGGTGGCTGGGGCGCGTTGCTGCGCTACGACGGTGTCGAAAAGGAACTGTCCGGGTTCGAGCCCGCCACGACCAACAACCGCATGGAGTTGATGGCGGCAATCGCCGCACTCGAACAATTGAACCGCGGCGTGACTGCGATCGTCCATACCGACAGCCGCTACGTTCACGACGGCATCACCGAATGGCTGCCGCGTTGGAAGGCGCGTGGCTGGAAAACCGCGGACAAGAAGCCAGTGAAGAATGTCGATCTGTGGCGGCGGCTGGAGGCCGCGCTCGAACGCCACGACGTTTCGTGGCGCTGGATCCGCGGCCACGCTGGCCATTCGGAGAATGAACGCGCCGACGCCCTGGCACGCGCGGCGATCGCCGAAGCGCGCCGCACCGCCGGCGATTCGGCTTAGAGCGCCCTCAGCATCGCGTCGGCGCTTGAAACCTCGAACGCGCCGGGCGCCTCGACGTTGATGGTGCGGACGACGCCGTTGTCGACCACCATGGCATAGCGCTGCGAACGCTTGCCGAGGCCGCGATCGGTGAGATCGAGTTCGAGCCCGACCGCCTTGGTAAAGTCGCCGCTGCCGTCCGCCAGCATCAGAACCTTATCGCCGACTTTCTGATCCTTGCCCCATGCGCCCATGACGAAGGCGTCATTGACCGATAGGCAGGCGACGGTATCGACGCCCTTGCCCTTCAGCGCCGCAAATTTCTCGACGAAGCCAGGCAGGTGCTTGGCGGAACAGGTGGGCGTGAAGGCGCCGGGCAATGCGAACAAGACGACCTTCTTGCCCTTGAAGATATCGTCGGTAGTGATGGGTTTGGGTCCGTCCGCGGTCATGGTCATCAGCTTGACCGACGGAATCTTGTCGCCAACCTTGATGGTCATTGCCTCTCCTGTTCTGAGCTGGGGCGTTTGCAGGGCCGCACCATAGACCGGCCCGCCCCAAAAATCATCCACCCCGCGCGGCGGTGGATGCGGCCGCGGGCACTGTGGGCGCGGATTGCGCCCGGGCGAGGCCGTTCAAAACTGTATCCGGGGTCAGGATTTCGGGCAGGACCACACCTTGCGGCGTGCGCGGTCCGTAGACCACATTGAACGGAATGCCGTAGCGGCCGAACTCACGCAGATAGCGCGCGATGACGGGATTGGGCCGCGTCCAGTCGGCACGCATGGCGACGACGTCGGGTGCCGTCAGATGCTGGCGCACCTTTGCCGGCGCGAGCGCCAAGCCTTCGTTGACTTTGCAGGTGAGGCACCAATCGGCGGTGACGTCGACGAAGACCGTGCGACCCTGCGCGACCAGCGACGCAATCCGGCTTTCATCGAAGGGCTGCCAGAAACCGTCTGGCGCCACGGGCGGCAGCGGCGAAGCGACAAAAGTGGGCGCGATCAATGCTCCAGCAACCAGCGCGACAACCGCAACCCGGCGAACAGCCAGCGGCTGTACCAAGGTGACGGCGAGTGCAGCCGCGACCAGCAGCACGCCGCAGATGACGGCGACGGCAACGTCGGTCTCGACTGCGAGAACCCATAGGAGCCATAACGCGGTCGCGGCCAAAGCGACGCCAAGAATGCGCTTCAATTCCACCATCCACGCGCCCGGCTTCGGCAGCCAGAGGGCCAACGCGGGCACCGCCGCAACCGCGAGATAGGGCAATGCCAAGCCGAGACCCATGGCGGCAAAAACCGCCAACGCCACCAGCGGCGGTGAGAGCAGCGCGAAACCGAGCGCCGTACCCAACAGCGGTGCGGTGCACGGCGTTGCCAGCAGCGTCGCCAGGACGCCAGCGAAGAAGCTGCCAAGATGGGCGCGTCCCTCGCCCAGCACCGTCAGCGCTGCGGGCAGCGGAATTTCGAACAGCCCCCAAAGATTGGCCGCGAACACCGTCAGGATCGCCGTCATGGCAACGAGAAACACCGGCTGCTGGAACTGTAGCCCCCAGCCGACTGCCAAGCCGGCGGCGCGGAACCCGACCGCGATGGTTGCTAAGGCGAGAAACGTAATAACAATGCCGGCGGCGCTCGCCAGAAACCCGACGCGCACCGCGCCGCGGCCGTGGGTAGCATAGCCAACCGTGCCGAGCAGCTTGAGCGCCAGTACCGGCAGCACGCACGGCATGAAATTGAGGATGAAGCCGCCGGCAAGCGCCAGGGCGAGCATCGGCAGCAACCGCGCCCAGTCGATGGCAGGCGGCGGCGCCAGGGTTGGCACGATGACGGCCGTCATGGCCCGCGCGCCATCGGTAAGCGTGACCGTTAACGGCTTGTCGACCAATTTGACCAGCGCGTCTGTGCCACCGCCGTCGAGCGGCAGCCGTAGCTCGTTTTCGCCCGGTTGCGGTCCGCCAACCAGTCGCGGCACGCCGAACGCGACGTTGGTTGCGCCTTCGACGAACGCATCAGGCGACACCAGCGGCGGCGCGGCTGTGACGCGCAGCAGCAAGGCCGGCCGTGGCCCGTCGTCGATTGCCGCGCCCGCCAGCTTGAGCCCGACTTTACTGCCGTCGCCCGGCACTTGCGCCGCGTATTGATCGATGAGCGCACCGTAGCCGACCGCATCGGCCGGCGGCGCGCCCGCCGGCAATGCGAGATGCAAGACCGTTTGATAGGGAACGCAGATTTCGCTGCAAGTGAGGTAATCGAGATGCGCGATCAGATCGAGCGGTTTGGCCGGATCGATGACCCGCACCGCGATTGGCAATACCACGGCGTCGCTGTAACCCATGGTTTCCAACCCGAGGACCGAGAACCGTTGCGGTGCGGGCCAAAGAATGTCCGCATGCGTTAGGTTCGCTGAACCAGTCCAGTCAAGACGCGGCGGATAGCCGGCATCGCCTGGCGACCGCCAATAAATGTGCCAGCCCGGCGCCATGCGGAACTCAAGCCCGAGCGTCTGCGTTTCCTGTCCGGCGAGCGCGGCACGCGCGGCGACGAGCCTTACCTCACCCTGATCGGTTGTGAACCAATCTGAGGACCCGGCCGCGGCGCGAGCCGATGTCGCAGATAGCGCGGCGAGCAACACCAACGCCGCGAACATGCGCCAGACGCGCCGGCGTGTCTTGCAAGGCCGGCGGCGTGGGCTTATTTGAGGAAGCTGGAGGTTTTCGTGACGTCGCTCACCGGCCATCTTCTTGTCGCCATGCCGCAGATGCAGGACCCGCGCTTCGCGCGCTCGGTGGTCTTTCTCTGCGCCCACAATGAAGATGGGGCGATGGGATTGGTGGTCAACCGCCTGCTCGACGACGTGACCTGGCCGGCGCTGATGAAGCAACTCGGCATCGAGATAACCTTGCCCGGCAGCGAACGCCACATCCATTTCGGCGGTCCGGTCGAGGCCAGCCGCGGCTTCGTGCTGCACTCGGCCGATTATGTCGAGGACGGCACGCTGGTCGTCGGCGGCAACGTCGCCCTCACCGCGACGCTCGAGATTCTGCGCGCAATCGGCCGCGGCGGCGGACCGAAGCGCTGCCTGCTCGCGCTGGGTTATGCCGGCTGGGGTCCCGGCCAGCTCGATTCCGAGATCCAAGCAAACGGCTGGCTGAGCGTCGCCGCTGACGAAGAGATCGTGTTCGATGCCCAGTACGGCGACAAGTGGCAGCGCGCGCTCGCCAAGCTTGGCGTCGATTTGCTGTCGCTGTCGGGGGAATCCGGCCGGGCTTGACGCATTCACGCGACCGTCTCCGAGGCGCGCGCCGTCTCACCGGCCCGCGTCCACTCGCTTGCCAGCAAGCCGAACAGCAGATGGTCCTGCCACCGGCCATCGATCGAGAGATATTCCTTGGCGTAACCCTCTTCGCGGAACCCGCTTTTCAACAGCAGCCGCTGGCTCGCCCGGTTGTGCGGTAAACAGGCCGCTTCGACCCGATGCAGCCGCAGTCGGTCGAATGCGAATGCGAGCGCGAGCCTGATCCCATCGGTCATGTAACCCTGGCGGGCGAAACGCTCGCCGATCCAATAGCCGAGGCTGGCGGTTTCAGCGACGCCGCGACGAACGTTCGATAGGCTGATGCCGCCCAAGAGCACGCGGTCGGCGCGGCGTACCAGCAGGAAGCTGTAGCCCTGGTCGCTGCGCCAGTCGGCGGCATAGCGCTGCAGCCGTCGGCGGAAGCCGCCGCGGGTCACCGCGTCGTTCGGCCAGCTCGGCTCGAATGGCGTGAGGAACGCGCGCGATTCGGTGCGCAGGATTGCCCATTCGTCGAAATCCTCGCGCTCGGGCGTGCGCAGCGTGACGCGCGGACCGACGATTCGGAACGGTGGCGGCGCGGCGCCGAAAAAGCGGGTGATGGCCAGCAGCTCCGACCCCACCGCCGTCTCCCTATGCCGCCAAGCGCCGCGCCAGGCGATCGTAATCCTCGACGGCACTGATCGGGCCCAGTGCAGCAAAGGTCGGTCGCGCCGCGACCAGCCGCGCGGCGACGCGCGCCACTGCTGCTTCGTCGACCGCATCAATGCGGCGGATGGTCTCGGCGGCGTCGAATGGCCGGTCGAAGACCAGCACGTGGTTGCCGTGATGCTCGGCGCGCGCGGCCGTCGCCTCGAGCGACATCAGCAAGCCAGCCTTGAGCTGTGCGCGCGCCCGTTCGATCTCGACCGGATCGAGGCCGCGATCGAGCTTACGGAGTTCGTCGCAAAGCACCGGCAGCAGCTCGGCCGCTTCGCGCTCGCCAGTGCCAGCATAGACGCCGAAAAGGCCGTTGTCGGTGTAGGAATGGCTGAAGGAGTAGATCGAATAGACGAGGCCCCGCTTCTCGCGAATCTCCTGGAACAGCCGCGACGACATGCCGCCGCCGAGCGCCGCGGAGACGACCGACGCAGCGTGATAGTCGGGATCGGCAAAGGTGAAGCCGGGAAAGGCGAGCAGGACATGGACCTGCTCCAGGTCGCGACCTTCGCGAAATTCGCCACCGACATAGTGCGCCGGTTCGGTTATGGCGTGATTGCGCGCCGGCAGCGCGGTGAACGCGCGTTCGGTCAGCGCCACCATCGCGTCATGATCGCAATTGCCCGCCGCCGCCAACACCATGCCAGGCGCAGCGTAGTTGCGCGCCAGGTAACCCGCCACCGCATCGCGGCCGATGTTGCGGATGATCGCGGCACGGCCGAGAACCGGCCGGCCCATCGGCTGGTCGGGAAATGCCTGCTCTTGCAGATAGTCGTAGATGATGTCCTCGGGCGTGTCTTGCGCCTGGCCGATCTCCTGCAGGATGACGGCGCGCTCACGCTCGAGCTCCGGCTGCTCGAAGGTCGAGTACTGCAGGATGTCGGCCAGGATGTCGACGGCCAGCGGCACGTCCGGCTTCATCACCTTGGCGTAATAGGCGGTGTGCTCGCGCGACGTGTAGGCGTTGAGATGACCGCCGACCGCCTCGATCTCCGCCGCAATTTCGAGCGCCGAGCGCCGCGTGGTGCCCTTGAATGCCATGTGCTCGAGCACGTGGGCGACGCCGTTGATCTCTTTCGGTTCGTGACGCGTGCCGACGTCAACCCAGACGCCGAGTGAGACTGTCTCGACCGAATCCATCGCGTCGGTGACGACGCGCATGCCGTTGGCGAGCCGGCTGACGCGGATGGTCATGCAGCCACTCCTTGGCGAACATGTGCCCGGACGAACTGCTGCACGGCTGTGAGATCGTTGGGCAGGCTGACTCGCCGTTCGGGCAATGCCATAAGATTGGCGAGCCTCGGCGGCATCACTGGCCGTACGCCGCAGGCCGCCAGCACCGCATCGGGGAACTTGGCCGGATGTGCAGTTCCGATGACCACCATCGGCGTTGCCGCTTGGCGCCGCACGCGCCGCGCCGCGGCCAGCGCTACCGCCGTATGCGGATCGATCAGCACGCCGGCCGTCCGATAGAGCTCACCCATGATGACGCGTGTCTCGTCGTCGTCAATGCGTTCGGCCTGGAATAGCGCGCGCGCCGCATGCCACTGCCGCCGCGTCGTAGGCAGCGTGCCATTGGCGCGGAAATGCTTGAAGGCGGCTTCAGTCTTCGGGCCGCTGTGACCCGCAAGCTCGAAGAAGAAGCGTTCAAAATTGCTCGACACCTGGATATCCATGCTCGGGCTTATGGTCGGCTCAACGGTGCCGAGGCTCATCGTGCCGCGGGCGAAGAAGCGGCTCAGGATATCGTTGCGGTTGGTGGCGATCACCAACCGCGCGATCGGCAGGCCCATGCGGCGCGCGACATGGGCGGCGTAGACGTTGCCGAAATTGCCGGTCGGCACCGCGAAGCCGACGTCGTGCGCCGGTGCGCCCAGCGCAACCGCTGCCGCGACGTAATAGACGATCTGGGCCATGATCCGCGCCCAGTTGATGGAGTTGACCGCGGACAGGCCGAGCTCGTCGCGGAAGGCGCCGTCGGCGAACATTGCCTTCACCAAATCCTGACAATCGTCGAACGTTCCTTCGATCGCGAGGGCATGGACGTTGGACGCCGGCACCGTCGTCATTTGCCGCCGCTGCACTTCGGAGATACGGCCGGCGGGATAGAGCATGAAGAGGTCGATCGCCTCGCGGTCCCGACACGCCTCAATCGCGGCCGAGCCGGTGTCGCCCGAAGTGGCACCGATGATGGTGACGCGCCGGCGGCGCTTGCGCAGCACGCGATCGAACAGCGGACCGACGAGCTGTAACGCATAGTCCTTGAAGGCAAGCGTCGGCCCGTGGAACAGCTCGAGCAGCCAGAGATCGCTATCGAGCTGCCGCAGCGGCGCCACGGCTGGATGCGTGAATGGGCGATAGGCCGCTTCGATGATGCGGCGCCACTCCACAGCCGGTATGGCGTTGCCAAGAAACGGCTGCGTCACGCGCGCCGTGATCTCGGCATAGGATAGGCCGCGCAGCGCGTCGAGCCACGCAGCGCCGTAATGTGGCAGCCGCCGCGGCACATAGAGGCCGCCGTCGGGCGCTAAGCCGCTCAATAGAATTTCGTCGAAGTCCCGGCCTGTCGCCGCGGCGCGGCCGTGGCGGGTGCTGATGTAGCGCATCGGTATCCGTGAAATGCGGCGGTCGAGGCCGAGCCTATTCCGCGAGATAGCGCGCGCGCAAGTGGCCCTCGAAAATCGTCGCGTCGAGCGGTTTGCTGGTAGCGCGCACCAGCATGTCGCGGGCAGAATAGCGCGAGCCCAAGCCGTGTACGTTGGCGCGCAGCCAGCCCAGCAGCGGCCCGAAATCGCCGTGGGCGATAGCGCCAGGAACCGCCGGCACAGCTTGTTTGGCGGCATGGAAAAGCTGCGCCGCGGTCATGGCACCAAGTGTATAGGTCGGAAAATAACCCCAGGCGCCGTCGTACCAGTGGATGTCCTGAAGGCAGCCGTCGCGGTCATCGGGTGGCGTCACCGCCAGCAGCCGCTCCAGGCCTTCCGACCAGGCATCCGGCAAATCTGTGAGATCGAGTTCGTCGGCGATCAACGCGCGCTCGAGCCGGTAACGCAGAATGACATGCGCCGGATAGGTCACCTCGTCGGCATCGACGCGAATCAGCGAGCGCGCGACTCGCGTGCCGAGGCGGTAGAGGTTCTCCGCCGTCCATTCCGGCCCGTTGCCGCCGAAACAGTCGCGCAGAACCGGCGCTGCGAATTCGAGGAACTCGCGCGAGCGGCAGACCTGCATTTCAATGAGCAGCGATTGGCTCTCGTGGATGCTCATGCCGCGCGCTTCGCCGACCGGCTGCCGCCGCCACGCCGCCGGCAGACCGCGCTCATAGAGCGCATGGCCAGTCTCATGCAACACGCCCATCAGCGCACGCGCAAAATCGGCTTCGTCGTAGCGCGTGGTGATGCGCACATCGTCGGCAGTGCCGCCGCAGAACGGATGTAAACTCTGGTCGAGCCGGCCGTGATCGAACTCGAAGCCGAGCCGCGCCATCAGTTGCTGCGCCCCGCGGCGCTGCGCCTCGACGGAAAATGGACCCATCGGCCGCAGCGGCAGTGTGCGCGCGGCCTGCGCCGCCAGCGCCCCTTCGATCAGCGCCGGCAGCTGTTCGGCCAGATGGTCAAAGAGACGGTCGATCTCAGCGACGCGGCCTCCGGGCTCGAACTGGTCAAGCAAGGCTTCGTACGGCGACACATCGAGTTTCGCCGCCTTAGCCGCGGCAATCTCGCGCGTCAGGTCGAGGACGTGCTGCAGCAGCGGTTGAATCGCGGCGAAATCGTTGGCCGGCCGTGCCTTGCGCCACGCCATCTCGCATTCCGAGCAGGCGCGCGAATAGGAAGCGACCAGATCGGCCGGCACCGCGGTCGCGTGCAGCCACAACCGGCGCATTTCGGCCAGATTGGCGCGCTGCCAATCGTCGAGACCGTCACGGTCTGCGTCATCCAGCAGATCGGCAAGGCGTGGATCGGCGAGGATTTCGTGCGCAATGACCTTGAGCTCGGCAAGCTGCTCAGCGCGCGCTGCCGCACCGCCGTCGGGCATCATCGTGGCGGTGTCCCAATTCAACATCGCCACCGCCTCGTTGACCAAGCCGAGACGCCGGAAGCGGGTCTCGAGCGTGGCATAAGCGGCAGTCATGCACGCTCCTTCAACCGGCGGCGGACGAAGATGGCATAGATCTGCACCAGGCCGGCCGCCAGAGCATACCAAGTGATGGCATAAGACAGATGGTGATTGGGCAGATCGATTGCCGTCTGTCCGCCTTTGGGCCATCCGCCCGGATTGGGCGTCGCGTCGGCGTCGATGTAATACGGCACGACATCGGCGTGCGGCACGGCAGCAGCGGCCATTGCTTTCAGGTCGACGAAATACCATTCATTACGCGCCGGCTGGTTGTCGGGCGTGAATGAGGACGGACGGCCGCGATCGAGGCGCAGCGGTCCGCTGACGTGTGTCGGACCGGCGATCTCGCCGGGGCGGCGGCTGTCGGGCGCCGCGAGCGTAGTCGGCACGAAGCCGCGATCGACCAAGAGCACCTTACCTTCGTCCAACACGAAAGGTGTCACAATATCGAAGCCGGCAGTGCCGTCGTCGGCGATCGCTGCCACCGGCATCTCACGCTCGTTGAGGAAATGGCCGCTCGCGCGTACCGGATGGTATTCGAGCCCTTGCGCCGCGGCGAGATTCGCCGGCGGCGCGACCGGCGGCAGATGAAACGCCGCTTGCCGCGCGGCGATCAGGCCTTCCTTCCAGTGCAGCCGCTGCACCTGCCAGGTGCCTAGACTGATCAGGATCGTGAAGGCGACTGCCGTCCAGACACTGGGCCAGAGCAGCGAGCGTCTCACGCGTCTGCGGGTCCGCTGCCAAGCGCGCGGTGCCGGTATTGCTGCGCGATGAGAACCGCCTTGAGCGGCCGCAGCAGGGTGACGGCGCCGGCGAATGTCACCGGCGTCCACAGCACGATATGAACCCAAAGCGGTGGCGCGAAAAGGATCTCGACCAGCAGTGCCCCCGCCACCACAATGGCACCAAGCACGAACATCACGAGCACGGCCGGTCCATCGCCGGCGTCCTCGGCGCGCAGATCGAGCCCGCATTGTGCGCAACGCGGAGTCACCTTGAGCAGTCCGTCGAACAACCGGCCTTCACCGCAACGCGGACAGCGGCACCGCAACGCGACCGACAGCAGCGAAACCGGCGCTTGGTCAGCGGCAGGCACGCGGTCACCCGGCAATATAGGCGCCGCCGGAACCCCACCAATAGACGCAGATGAACAGGAACAGCCAAACCACGTCGACGAAATGCCAGTACCACGCCGCGGCTTCGAAGCCAAAATGGTGGTCCGGTTTAAAATGCCCGGCGATGGCACGGAACAGGCACACGGCGAGGAATGTCGTGCCAATGATGACATGGAAGCCGTGGAAGCCGGTCGCCATGAAGAAGGTCGACGGATAGATTCCATCTTTGAAGCCGAACGCCGCATGCGCGTACTCGAAGGCTTGCAGCGCCGTAAACGTCATGCCCAATAGAACGGTCACGATTAGGCCGCGCACCAGGTTCTTGCGGTCGTTCTCGATCAGTGCGTGGTGCGCCCATGTCACGGTCGTGCCGGACAGCAACAGCACCATCGTGTTGAGGAATGCGATGTCCCAGGGATCGAACGGCCGGATGCCCTTGGGCGGCCACACGCCGCCGACCGGATAGAGCGCCGAGGAGAAGAACGCCCAGAAGAAGGCGGAGAAGAACATCACTTCCGAGGCGATGAACAGAGCCATGCCGAAGCGCAGGCCGATCTGTACAACCGGAGTGTGGAAGCCCTGGAATTCGGCCTCAATGATAACGTCGCGCCACCACACGAACATGATCCCGAGCACGCCGAGCATGCCTGCGGCCATGACCCAAGGCGGGCCGCCATGCAGCCACCACACCGCACCGCCAGTGAGTACGCCGGCGATGATCGATCCGACCAACGGCCACGGGCTCGGATCGACGAGATGGTAAGGGTGCTTGTGGCCGGCGTGGCCCGTTGCGTGGCTGGATTCGGTCATTGGCTCATCCTTCAGCGAAACTGGGCCGGAGCGGCGACGGGCACCGACGCGGTCTGGGCGGCACCGTCTTGGTCCTGGGCACGGAACATGGTGTAGCTCAACGTGATCGTGTCGACATCGGCGTCGTTGGAATCGTTGACGATATCCGGATCGACGAAGAACGTCACGGTCAGGTCCTTGGCTTCACCGGGCGCGAGAGACTGCCGGGTGAAGCAGAAGCACTGCAGCTTGTCGAAATAGAGTCCAGTCTTGGCGGGCGTGACGTTGAAGGTGGCGGTTCCGATAACCGGCACCGGACCGCGATTGACCGCATGATAGGCAACCGTCTTGGTCTCGCCTGGGTGCACCTGCACCGCCGACTGCAGTGGGCGGAATTCCCAATCGAGATTGGGTGCGGTGTTGGCGTCAAAACGGACTGTGATGACGCGGCCGGGCACGTTCGCGACCGGCGCGCTTTGAGCACGCTGCGTCGTGCCGTTGTAGCCAGTGACGGTGCAGAACAGTCGGTAGAGCGGCACCGACGCAACCACCAAAGCGACCATACAGGCCACGACCAGCAGCAGGCCGCTCACCGTCCAGCGTTTGCCGCGATCGCCCCGTGTCACGACCAGACACCCAGGCGCACGAGCGCGATCAGGTAGAAGAGCGCGACCACCCCCAGTAGCAACAGCAGCAGGGCCCGATTGCGCGACCGGATGCGGCGCTGGCGCTCGTCCATGAGGGCGATCTCGCTCATGCCCCGAAGCCCGGGATCGCCAAGAGCCCGGGTGCGCGGTCAATCGCCATCAAGGCGAACAGCAGGAACAGGTAGAGGATCGAAAAACCGAACATGCGGCGAGCTGCGCGGTCGCTTTCGTCGCGCCGGACGGCAAGCGCACTCAGCGTGAACAGCGCCGACAGCACCAACGCTGCCGCGCCATAGAGCCACCCGGTAGCGTGCAGCAATGCCGGCGCCAGTGCCACTGGCCACAGTACGATAGTATAAAGCAGCATCTGCTTCTTGGTTTCCGTCTTGCCGGCGACGACCGGCAGCATCGGCACGCCGGCGCGCGCATAATCGCCGGCGCGGTAGAGCGACAGCGCCCAGAAATGCGGCGGCGTCCAGAAGAAGATGAGTGCAAACAGCGCCAGCGACGCGACGCTGACATTGCCGGTGACCGCTGCCCAGCCAATCATCGGCGGAAAGGCGCCAGCGGCGCCGCCAATGACGATATTCTGCGGCGTACGGCGCTTGAGGCCGATCGTATAGACGAAGACGTAGAAGCCGATCGCCAGCGCCAACAGTGCTGCCGCTGCGGTATTGACCGCTAGGCCCATGACGATGACCGAGCTAACCGCGAGGACTGCGCCGAAGCCGAGCGCGTCGCCCGGCACCATGCGGCCGGCCGGCAGTGGCCGACGGCGCGTGCGCTCCATCACCGCGTCGATATCGCGCTCGTACCACATATTGATGGCACCCGCCGCGCCGGCGCCAACGGCGATACAGAGTACGGCGACCGCCGCCAGCAACGGATGCAAATGACCGGGTGCAAGATAGAGCCCGACGAAGCCGGTGAACACCACCAGCGACATCACCCGCGGCTTCAGTAGCGCGAAATAGTCGCCGACCGCAGGAACGAAATCGGCCGGCATCGCGCGCGAAAGCGCGACCGTCGCGGTATCGAGTGCCGGCGGGCTCATCGCTCAGTGGCCGGACGTCGAAGCGATGTGCGGCAGCTCATCATAGCTATGGAATGGCGGCGGTGACGGCAGCGTCCATTCGAGCGTCGTCGCGCCTTCGCCCCAGTAGTTCGCGCCCACCTTTCGCCCAGCGAGCAGCGTGTGGAAGATGATGAAAATGAAGAACAGGGTCGAAGCGTAGGAGATGTACGAACCGATCGACGCGACCATGTTCCAGCCCGCGAACGCGTCCGGATAGTCGCTGATCCGTCGCGGCATGCCGGCCAACCCGAGGAAATGCATTGGGAAGAACGTCAGATTGACGCCGATGAACGTCGTCCAGAAATGGATCTTGCCGAAGGTCTCATTGTACTGGCGGCCCGACATCTTGCCGATCCAATAGTAGAAGCCGCAGAACAGGCCAAACACCGCGCCGAGCGACAACACGTAATGGAAGTGCGCGACGACGTAGTAGGTATTGTGCAGCACGTGATCGACGCCCGCGTTTGCAAGCACCACGCCCGTCACACCGCCGACGGTGAACAGGAACAGGAAGCCGATGGCGAACAGCATCGGCGTCTTGAACTCGATCGAACCCTCCCACATCGTCGCGATCCACGAGAAGATCTTGATGCCCGTCGGCACCGCGATGACCATCGTGGCGGCGGTGAAATAGGCTTGGGTATCAACGCTGATGCCGGTGGTGAACATGTGGTGCGCCCACACCACGAAGCCGATCACGCCGATCGACACCATTGCGTAGGCCATGCCGAGATAACCGAACACCGGCTTCTTCGAGAAGGTTGAGACCACCTGACTGATGATGCCAAAGGCCGGCAAAATCATGATGTAGACTTCGGGATGACCGAAGAACCAGAACAGGTGCAGGAACAGCAGTGGATCGCCGCCGCCCGACGGAATGAAGAACGTGGTGCCGAAGTTGCGGTCGGTGAGCAGCATGGTGATCGCGCCCGCCAGCACCGGCAGCGCCAGCAGCAACAGGAAGGCCGTCACCAGAATCGACCAGACAAACAGCGGCATCTTGTGCAGCGTCATGCCCGGGGCGCGCATGTTGAAGATCGTGGTGATGAAATTGATCGCGCCCATGATTGATGATGCGCCGGCCAAATGCAGCGAGAAGATCACCATGTCGACTGCAGGGCCGGGATGACCGAGCTTGGCCGAGAGCGGCGGGTACAGCGTCCAGCCCACACCGGCGCCAGCGGGATCGCCGACCAATGTCGAGCCCAGCAGCAACAGGACCGCCGGCACCAACAGCCAGAAGCTGATGTTGTTCATGCGCGGGAACGCCATGTCAGGCGAGCCAATCATCAGCGGCACGAACCAGTTGCCGAAGCCGCCGATCAGAGCCGGCATCACCAGGAAAAACACCATGATGAGGCCGTGCGCGGTGATGATGACGTTGTAGAGCTGGTGGTCGTTGTGGAACAGCGCGTCGCCGGGCTGCATCAGGTTGTAGCGCATGACTACGGACAATGCGCCGCCGATCAGACCGGCGGTAATCGAGAAGATCAGATAGAGCGTGCCGATGTCCTTGTGATTCGTCGAAAACAGCCAGCGGGCGACGAAGCCGGGGCGGTGATCGGCGTGCTCGTCGTGCGTCATCGTTCCATAAGTCATGTGTTCCTCGCGAATGCTACCGCGATGCCTCGGCGGCGAACTTCAGTGCGCCGTCGTCGTTGCTCGAATACTTCTTCTTGGCGTCAGCCGCCCACTTGGTGAAGGCGTCGACCGAGACGGCGCGGATCTCGATCGGCATGAACGGGTGATTGATACCGCAGATCTGATTGCACTGGCCGTAATAGACGCCCGGCCGCTCGAACTTGACCCAGGCTTCGTTGACACGGCCGGGCATCGCGTATTCCTGGACGCCGGCCGAGGGGACGAACCAGCTGTGGATGACGTCGGTGCTGGTGATCAGCACGCGCACCACCTGCCCGACCGGCACCACCATCACGTTGTCGGTGCCGAGCAGGCGCGGATCGCCCGCCTGCTTGTCCTGCGCGTCGGACAGGATGTTGCTGTCGAAACTGAAATCGCCCTGATCGGGATAGTCGTAGCTCCAGTACCATTGATGACCGGTGACCTTAACCGTCATTTGCGCGTGCGGCACGTCGTCCATGAAGTAGAGCAGCTTGAACGATGGCACAGCGATGATCACCAGGATCAGCACCGGCACCATCGTCCACACTAGCTCGAGCACCGTGTTGTGCGTGGTGCGCGATGGCACCGGATGCCGCTTGGCGTTGAAGCGAATCATCACGTAGAGCAGCAGGCCCATCACGAACAGCGTGACCAACGTGATGATCACCAGCAGCTCGTTGTTCAGGCCGTCGACACGGTCGCGCACCGGCGTCGCCCCCGGCTGCAAGCCGAGCTGCCAGTCGTGCGGCTGCTCGGCCCATGCCTGCACTGTGCCGAAGACCAGCGCCGGAAGCCCCAGCAGCGCGCGCGTGGCGCGGCGCGCGAAAATCGTGATCCCACCTGCCGGAAGCCGTGTCATGGACATCCCCTCGTCCTCGCCTGAGCCGAAGCGCCACCGCGACGCCGCGGCGACGGTGCGGGACGCTACACGAAAGCGTCATGCCGCGAAACCGGCCCGCATCCGGCCTGTCATAGCGAACAGCGACGCACGACGCCAACCGCAACATTGCGACTTTATGCCGCATAAACTGCCGCACAACGGCGGGGACGCGCCGCATCCGCGCTGGCGCAAACGGCCCTGGCACCCCATGTCTGTTTCTGGCAATGAAACAGGACCGAGAAGGAGCCGAGCCATGACCGATCTGGCGCGCGCCGAGACGTTGTTTTTCGCCGGCACCGGCATGGAGCGCGCGCGCGTCGACCGGATCGTTCGCGACTCGCTCGCCGGCATGGACGATGGCGAGCTATTCCTCGAATGGAGCCAGTCGGAGGCGCTCGCGCTCGACGACGGTCGCATCAAGAGCGCAAGCTTCGATCAATCGCAAGGGTTCGGACTGCGCGCTTTGTCGGGCGAAGCGGCGGGCTACGCGCACGCTTCCGAACTGTCCGAGAACGCGATCCGGCGCGCCAGCGAGACCGTGCGCGCGGTCAAACAAGGCCGCGCCGGCACGATTGCCGCGCCGCCGCCGGGCACGAACCGCCAACTCTACACCGACACCAATCCGCTTCAGTTGGTGCCGTTCGAGGCGAAGACCAAGCTTCTCATGGACATTGACGCTTACGCCCGCGCCAAGGACAAGCGCGTCAAGCAGGTGATGGCGTCGCTTGCCGGCGAATGGCGCGCGGTCGAGATCATCCGCGCTGACGGCCAGGCGCAAGCCGATATCCGGCCGCTGGTGCGACTCAACGTCAGCGTCGTGGTCGAAGACAACGGGCGCATGGAGGTCGGCAGTCACGGTGCCGGCGGCCGCGTCGAATATGCGCGCTATCTCGACCCCGTGCAGTGGCGGTCGCAGGTCGACGAAGCGCTGCGGCAGGCGCTGGTCAATCTGTCGTCGGTGCCGGCACCCGCTGGCGAGATGACTGTCGTGCTCGGTCCCGGCTGGCCCGGTGTCATGCTACACGAGGCCGTGGGACACGGCCTCGAAGGTGATTTCAACCGCAAGAAGACTTCGGCATTTACCGGACTCATCGGCCAGCGCGTCGCGGCACCCGGCGTCACCGTGGTCGACGACGGTACGCTCAAGGACCGGCGTGGCTCGCTCACTGTCGACGACGAAGGCACGCCGAGCGCCTGCACGACGCTGATCGAGGACGGAATTCTGCGCGGCTATATGCAGGACAGGCTCAACGCCCGGCTCATGGGCATGCGACCGACCGGCAATGGCAGGCGGCAGAGCTATGCGCACGCGCCGATGCCGCGCATGACCAACACCTATATGCTCGCCGGTCCGCACGATCCGGCCGAGATCGTCGCATCGGTGAAGCGCGGCATTTATGCCGTCAATTTCGGCGGCGGCCAGGTTGACATTACATCGGGCAAGTTCGTGTTCTCGGCGTCCGAAGCTTATCTGATCGAGAATGGCAAGGTCGGCCCCGCGCTCAAGGGTGTGACGTTGATCGGCAACGGTCCCGACGCGCTCACCAAGATTGCCATGATCGGCAATGACCTGAAGCTCGACGACGGCGTCGGCACCTGCGGCAAGGACGGCCAAGGTGTCCCGGTTGGCGTCGGTCAGCCGACGCTGCGGATGGACGGACTCACCGTGGGTGGCACTGCCGCATGATTCTGTTTCGGCGAGCATGCGTCAGCGCCCTCGCCGCCTTTGTCACTCTAATTAGCCCGGCCTTCGCCACCTGCGATCTGGCCCAGGCGCCGACGACGCACTGGCGCGCGGTCGAGCAGGGCGGCCGCGCCTGGTTGATCGATCCGTGCGGCGAGCGCACTTTCTCGATCGGCGTCAACGTGCTCGACGACGGCCTATCCGGCGCCAAGCTTAATCGGCCGCATTACGACTGGCATGCGCACTACGCGTCGCTGCCGGACTGGATTGACGCGACCGACGCGCGGCTGCACGCTTGGGGTTTCAACGCCGCCGGTGCCTGGTCGCTGCCGCCGCCGCAATTGCGTCTGCCGACAACCATCGATCTCGAACTCGGCCGCCTGGCCAAGTTCCACTGGTTCGACCCGTTCCGGCCCGACATGGGCGCGATTATGGACGCGGAGGCCGCGAAGCTGATCGCGCCCTACCGCAATACCGCCTATCGCATCGGCTATTTCTCCGACAACGAGGTCGGCTGGTGGGACGGCGCGCTCTTCACCTTCTATGCGCGCAAGCCGGCCACCAATTTCACCAAGCAGCAGTTCGTCGCCATGCTGCGCGCCCACTATGTCGGCGACTGGTCGCGCTTCACGCGCGATTTCGTGCCGCCGTCCGGCGTCAATTCATGGGCGGACCTGCTGGCCACCCGCCGGACGACGCGCCTCAGGCCCGGCGGCGACGGCGCTCAAGCGATATCCCAATGGACCGGCGTCGTCGCCGACCACTATTACGCGCTGGCCGCGGCGGCGATTCACAAAGCCGACCCCGAGGCGCTCTATTTCGGCGACCGGCTGCCGATCTACTACGATCCGGCGGCGGTGCGCGCCGAGGCGCGCTACGTCGACGCCATCGCCACCAACTACAATGTCGATAGTCCCGAAGGCTGGATCGCACCTTATTTCTTCGATGGCTTGCGGAATCTGTCAGGCGGCAAGCCGGTGCTGATTTCGGAATGGTTTTATGCCGCGCACCAAAACCGCACCGGCAACCGCAACAACGGGCATCTTATGACGGTCGAGACCCAGGCCGAGCGCGCCGCTGGCGCCAGCGCCGCCGCGCGCAACTTCGCCACTGTGCCGGAGATTCTCGGTCTCGACTGGTTTCAGTATTACGACTATCCGCTGGGCGGCCGGCAAGACAGCGAGGACTATAATTTCGGCCTCGTCGATATCAACGACCGCCCGTACCAGCGGTTAGTCACCGCGCTTGCGACCGTCAATCGCCAATTGCCGCTGTTGCATGCCGCCGCGGCGCCAATGACGCGCCAAAGCCGCGACGCGATCCGCGTGCCGCATGCCGCGATCGATTTCGCCAAGCCGTCGCTGATCGACTGGCCGAAACCGGCGTCGCTGTTGCCGCCGCTGGCGACAGCCGCGGGTAATGTACCCTTCGGTGAGGCCTATCTAGCCTGGGACGCGCGCGGTATCGCCCTGGCGACCATCGGCCAAGATTATTACGACATTGGCGTGCTCGCTTATAAAGGCGGCTTCCCATTGAGCGAGGCCTATCGAGTTGAGCTCGATCTCGATGCCGGCGCCGGACCGCGCCGCTTCACGCTCTATTTCATCCCGCCCAAGGGCAAGACGCGCGACTATCCGCCGATGAAGCCGCTGCTTTGCGTCGGATCGCCGAGCGAGCATCACGGGACCGCATGCCCGGCGGTTGCCGGCGGCCGGGTGCATTATTTCGGCGCCGACCAGCCACGCATCGTTGCCGATGCGCTAATTCCGTGGAGCGCATTGGGCGTATCTGGTCCGCCGGACGCGGGCCACATCAAGCTCGATGTTTCCGCGCGCAGCTGGTTCCGCGCGCGCTGGATGTCGCTGTCCGGCGAAACGCCGGAGACCTCCTCGGCCGATCCGAAACTTTGGGAAACGGCGACGCTTAATTAATAAGCGTGTTCGCTGTAAAGCGGCTCGATCCGGCCGCCCCAGCGCGTATTGAATTCGTCGAGCAGCAGTTCGGCCGGCGTGCGACCGCGTTCCGCGATCTCGAACAACGGTTCGAGATAGATGCGCTCGTCGTCCTTGGTGGTATCCAGCTCGGCGCGGCGTCTGAGCCCGTCGCGCGCGATCACCAGCATATCCAGCGCCCAATCCTTCAGCTTGCGGCCGCGGAACGGCGTCGCCAGGCCTTGCCGCGGCACCGCCGCATGCAGCGTTTCGATCTCCGCTGGCGTCCATTTATTGATCAGCGCCGCGGCGGCGTCGAGCGCCGCCTGTTCGTAGAGCAAGCCAGTCCACAGCGCAGGCAGCGCGCACAGGCGCCGCCACGGACCGCCGTCGGCGCCACGCATCTCAAGGAATTTCTTCAGCCGCACTTCGGGAAATGCCGTCGTCAGGTGATCTGACCAGTCGCCGAGCGTCGGCAGCACACCCGGGAGACCGGGAAGCTTACCCTTGAGAAAATCGCGGAAGCTCTGGCCGGCGACGTCGATGTACTGGCCGTCGCGGTAGACGAAGTACATCGGCATATCGAGCATGTACTCGACATAGCGTTCGAAGCCCATGCCGGGCTCGAAGACGAACGGCAGCATGCCGCTGCGGTCGGGATCGGTGTCAGTCCAGACATGGCTGCGATAGCTGACGAAGCCGTTGGGCTTGCCCTCGGTGAAGGGCGAGTTGGCGAACAGCGCGACGGCCAGCGGCTGCAACGCCAAGCCGACGCGGAATTTCGTCACCATGTCGGCTTCGTCAGCAAAATCCAGATTCACCTGCACGGTGCAGGTGCGCAGCATCATGTCGAGGCCGAGCGTGCCTTTTTTCGGCATGTAGCGGCGCATGATGGCGTAGCGCCGTTTCGGCATCCACGGCACGTCCTCGCGCCGCCATTTGGGATCGAAACCCATGCCGAGCATGCCGAGGCCGAGCTCGTCGGCGACCTCGCGCACCTGGCGCAGATGGCGATGCAATTCGCCACAGGTCTCGTGCAGCGTCGTCAGCGGCGCGCCCGACAGCTCGAACTGCCCGCCGGGCTCAAGCGAGATCGCGCCCTCGCCTTCGGACAGGCCGATGAGATTGTCGCCATCCATCACCGGCTGCCAGCCGAATCGCTGCAGGCGCTCGAGGAGCGCGCGAATACCGTCGGCGCCGTCGTACGGCGGGCGCGTCAGGTCGCGGCGGCGGAAGACGAACTTCTCGTGCTCCGTGCCGATGCGCCATTGCGCGCGCGGCTTACCGCCGGAGGCGAGGTATTCGACCAGCTGGCGCCTGTCGGTGACGGGCGCGCCGCCGGATTGCGAGGGAGCCGACATCAAAACCCGATCGTGTTGCGATAAACCGGACGGTCAGCGTGACCGGGTCGCAGACCAATCCCCGATCACCGCCTGGACCACCGCCAGCGCCGCCAGCGCCGCGGTGTCGGCGCGCAAAACGCGCGGGCCCAAACCGACGGCGCAAACAAAAGGCAGGCGGCGCAGCAGGTCAAGCTCTGAATCAGCAAAGCCGCCTTCTGGTCCGATCAACACGGCGCACGGTGCGCCGCCAACGGCCCTGACCGCGTCGGCGATCGGCGGCGATTCACCGGTTTCGTCGCAAAACACCAGGCGGCGGTCCCTTGGCCAGTCTTTGATCAGATCTGCGAGTGTCACCGGCTCGCGCACGACTGGCACGGTTAGGCGCTCGCTCTGCTCGGCAGCTTCGATCGTATTGGCGCGCAACCGGTCGAGATTGGCGCGGCTGACGATTGTGCGCGCCGTGACCACGGGATGCAGCTCTGTGACGCCGAGTTCCGTTGCTTTTTCCACCAGATAATCGACCCGGGCGCGCTTGAGCAACGCGAAGCACAGCCAAAGATTGCCCGCGGCGCGTTGCGGACGCTGCCGCTCGCCGACTTCGAGCGTACAAATGCGGTGGCCGCCCTCGGCGATACGGGCGCTGAACTCGCCGTCGCGGCCGTTGAAGACCGCGAGCGTGTCATTGCGCTTCATCCGCATCACCGACAGCAGATAATGCGCCTGCCCTGCCGTCGTCTGCACGCTAACGCCGGGCGCGAGATCGGCTTCGACAAAGATTCGCGTCATCTTGCGATAGGCCATAGACCCGATACTGCCACACTTTTATGACAGCGGGTCCGCGGGCAAGATGGGGCCATGACCGACATCAGAAGTGGCGATTGGGTTGACCGCTGCACGCCGACGGCGTGGCGACCCTATCTCAGACTGGCGCGGCTCGACCGGCCGATCGGCACGTGGCTGCTGCTGTTTCCCGGCTGGTGGGGCGTCGCGCTGGCGGCGACGGGCTGGCCCAATTGGAAATTGATGGCGCTGTTCGGCATCGGCGCGATCGCGATGCGCGGCGCCGGCTGCACGCTCAACGACATCGCGGACCGCGACTTCGACGCGCGCGTCGCCCGCACGCGCACGCGGCCGATCGCCAGCGGCGCGGTCTCGGTCAAGCAGGCCGTCGCCTTTATGGCGTTGCAACTCGCCGTCGGCGGCGCCGTGCTTTTCTCGTTCAATCGCACGGCGATCGCACTCGGCTTTCTCGTGCTGGCTTTGGTCGCAACCTATCCGTTCATGAAGCGCATCACCTATTGGCCGCAATTCTTTCTCGGGCTCAATTTCAATTGGGGCGCGCTATTGGGCTGGGCGGCCGCGCGCGGCGACGTCGCCTGGCCCGCGGTGCTGCTCTATGCCGGCGGTATTTGCTGGACGCTCGGCTACGACACCATCTACGCCCACCAGGACAAGGACGACGATGCGCTGATCGGTGTCAAATCCTCGGCGCTGGCGCTCGGCAAGCGCACGCGGCCGTATCTGTTCTTGTTCTATGCTGCCGCGGTGTTGCTTTGGGCGGCTGCCGGCGCCGGCGCCGTCAATATCTGGCCGTTCTGGCTCGGTCTCGCCATCGCCGCGGCCCAGCTCGGCTGGCAAGCGGCCGCCGTCGACATCGACGATAGCGCCGATTGCCTCGCCAAGTTCCGCTCCAACCGCTTCGTTGGCTGGATCCTGCTGCTCGGCATCGTTGCCGCACATGTCGTCTGAGCGCGATTTCGTTCGCGATCATACGGCGGTCACGTCGCCGCCGCTCGTCCCGGAAATCCGGCTGCATCTCGCCACCGAAGTCACGCCGCTGTGGCAGGCAACCGAAGCGACGTTGCAGCGGACACAGCTGCCACCGCCTTACTGGGCTTTCGCCTGGGCCGGCGGCCAGGCGCTCGCGCGACACTTGCTCGATCATCCGCATCTGGTGACTGGCCACCACGTCCTCGATTTCGGTGCCGGCAGCGGAATCGTTGCCATCGCTGCCGCGAAGGTCGGCGCCAATGTCACGGCGGCCGAGCCCGATCGCTTTGCGATCGCGGCTCTCGCGCTCAACGCCGCGCTCAACGATGTCGAAATCGCGATCGAAAGCGGTGATGTGCTCGCCGGCGGCGGAACCTGGGATGCGATCGTGGCCGGCGACATGTGCTACGAGCGGCCGCTGGCCGAGCGGCTGGTCACCTGGCTAACCGCGCGAGCAAGTGGCGGCGCGCTGGTCCTGCTCGGCGATCCCGGCCGCGCCTACCTACCGACCGACGGATTGCAGGCGCTGGCGCGTTATTGGGTGCCAACGCCACTCGACCTCGAAGACCGCGAGGCGCGCGAGACCACAGTGTGGCGGCTTGTTTGCTGAGCCGTCGCGCTGGCAAAGCGGGTGTGCGACCCCATATGATGCCGCATGCTCAAATCCCACGACCCGATCGCGCTGCTGGGTGACCTTGTCAGCCGCGCGCGCGAGGACGGCGCTGATCAAGCCGACGCCGTCCTGATCGAAAGCACCGCGCTGTCGCACGCCCAGCGCCTCGGCAAGCTCGAGAAGCTCGAACGCGCCGAGAGTTTCGACCTCGGCCTGCGCGTCATCGTCGGCAAGCGCCAGGCAATTGTCTCGTCCAACGACCGCGACGCCGATCATGGCGACGAGCTGGTCGGCCGCGCCTTGGCGATGGCGCGCAGCGTGCCGGAAGACCCCTATTGTGGCCTCGCCGATCCGGCGGCACTGGCAAAGCAGATTCCCGATCTCGATCTGGCCGATCCGGTCGAGCCGGCACCCGCGGTGCTGGCTGAACGCGCCGGCGCCGCCGAGGACGCGGCGCTCGCGGTCAAAGGCGTGAGCAATTCCGAAGGTGCGCAAGCCGGCTGGTCGCGTAATCGCGTGGCGCTCGTCGCCTCAAACGGTTTCGCCGGCGGCTATTCGACCACCGGCCACGCCGTCGCGGTTGCGGTACTCGCCGGCAACGGCACGGCGATGGAGCGCGACGACGATTGGGACTCGGCCGTATTCGGCGCTGACTTGAAGGATCCGGCGGCAATCGGCCGCAAGGCCGGCGAGCGTGCCGTGCGCCGCCTTGGAGCACGTAAGATGCCGACCGCAAAAGTGCCGGTGGTGTTCGATCCGCGCGTGTCCTCGTCGCTGCTGCGGCATCTCGGCGGCGCGATCAGCGGACCGTCGATCGCGCGCGGCACATCGTTCCTCAAGGACCGGATGGGCCAGGCAGTGTTTCCGCGCGGCATCACCATCGTCGACGATCCGCATTTGCAACGCGGTCGCCGTTCGGCGCCGTTCGACGGCGAAGGCATCGCCACGACGAAACGCGACATCGTCGCCGACGGCGAGTTGCAGACGTGGTTGCTCGACCTCGCTTCGGCGCGCCAGCTCAAGCTTTCGACAACCGGCCACGCACGGCGCGGCACTTCCGGCCCGCCGGGACCGGCTCCGACCAATTTCTATCTCGCGCCCGGCGTGCTGACTGCGCAGGAATTGATCGGCGAAGTCGCCAGTGGCTTCTATGTCACCGAGCTCATGGGCATGGGGGTCAATGGCGTCACCGGTGACTACAGCCGTGGCGCTGCCGGCTTCTGGATCGAGAACGGCGATCTTGCCTTTCCGGTCAGCGAGGTCACCGTCGCCGGCAATCTCAAAGACATGTTCCGCAATCTCACGCCGGCGAGCGACCTCGAGTTCCGCGCCGGCATCGACGCGCCAACAGTGCGGATCGACGGCATGACGGTGGCCGGCGCCTGACTCGCAGCTTCGTCCTTGCCAGGGCCGCGCCGCTTCCGTTAACAGTGCAACCGGCACCGCGCGCCATGCTATGATTGCGCTCTAAACCCCGGGTTTTACAGAGGATTCCGGTCGCTTGAGCAACGATGCTACGCCGCGCGACACCGCGAGGGAGCGGTCGGCCACCTTGCCGCTGCTACGCCGGCTGATCCGAGAATTCGTGCGCCCCTATTTCGGCCGCTTAGCGATCGCACTGGTCTGCATGGGCATCATGGCGGGCGCCACCGCCACCAACGCTTGGTTGATGCAACCGATGCTCGACCGCGTTTTCGTCGCGCACGACGCCAAACTGCTGTTCGTGATTCCGGCGGCTGTGGTCGTGCTTGCGTTCCTCAAGGGCTTCGCCAATTACGGCCAGACCGTGCTCATGACGAATGTCGGCCAGCGCGTCATCGGCGACGTCCAGGCAGCGCTGTTCGCGCGCATCATGCGCACCGATCTTGCTTTCTTCCACGCCAACCCGACCGGCACGCTGATTTCACGCTTCACCACCGATGCCGTCATGCTGCGTGCGGCAGCGACTGACATTCTCGCCAATATCGGAAAGAACGCCGTGACTGCCGTGTTCCTTGGCGCACTGATGTTCTATCAGGATTGGCGTTTGGCATTAGTCGCGGTGGTGGTGTTTCCAGTCGCCTTCCGGCCATTGATCAGCATCGGGCGGCGCATGCGGCGCGTATCGGCCAACACCCAGGCCGAGGTCGGCCTATTCATGACGTTGCTCAACCAGACGTTCCAGGGCGCGCGACACGTCAAGGCCTACGGCATGGAAGCGTACGAGATTTCGCGCGTCCGCCAGATGATCCACAACATCGTCAAGCTGGTGAACCGCGCAGCGCGCATCCGTGCCATCGCTTCGCCGCTGATGGAGACACTCGGCGGTGTTGCCGTGGCGCTGGTCATTCTCTATGGCGGCCACCAGGTTCTGATCGGCGCGCGCACGCCCGGCACGTTCTTCTCGTTCATCACCGCGCTGCTGCTCGCGTATCAGCCGCTCAAGACACTGGCCGGCATCAATGCCAGCCTTCAGGAAGGCATGGCGGCTGCGCAACGCATCTTCGGCATTCTGGATTCCGAGCCCGCGATCCAGGATGCGCCGAACGCGCGACCGCTGGCGATCAAGGGCGGCGAAATCCGATTCCGCGATGTGCAGTTCAGCTACGCCAACGGCGCCAATGCGCTGGGCGGTGTTTCGCTGACCGTGCCGGCGGGCAAGCGGGTCGCGCTGGTCGGCTCGTCCGGCGCCGGCAAATCGACGATCTTGAATCTGGTTCCGCGCTTCTATGACACGACGTCCGGCAACATCACCATCGACGGCCAGCCGTTGCGTGACATCACTCTGGCGAGTCTGCGGGGCGCGATCGCGCTGGTCAGCCAGGAGATCACGCTGTTCGACGACACCATCAAGGCCAACATCGCGTACGGCCGCTTGGGCGCCGCCGATGCCGAGATTGTTGCCGCCGCCAAGGCTGCCGCAGCCGACGAATTCATTCGCCGGCTGCCGCAGGGATACGACACCATGGTCGGAGAGCATGGCGTCAAACTGTCAGGCGGTCAGCGCCAACGCATCGCCATCGCCCGCGCCATGCTAAAAGATGCGCCGATCCTTTTGCTGGATGAGGCTACATCATCTCTCGACACCGAATCCGAGCGTCACGTCCAAGCGGCGCTCGATGCGCTGATGCAGGGCCGGACGACGGTGGTGATCGCGCACCGCCTGTCGACGGTGACCGGTGCCGACCTGATCTATGTGATCGACGCCGGCCGCGTCGCTGAGCGCGGCACGCATGCCGAGCTTCTGCGCCAGCAGGGCGTCTACGCGCGTCTCTATGCGCTGCAATTTGCCGGTCAGGCGGCGGACGAGTCCTCGCCGCGCGCGATCCGGGCGTCATAGCGCATGGACTGGGCGAAGCGTGTCCTGCGCCGGGACGATGTGCGGCGCTTCCTGTGCTGGCTGGTTTCGCTTTATATCCGGTTGGTGCATGCGACCGGCGCGTGGACAGTCGAAGGCGGCTCGATTCCGGCAGCACTGCATACCGCCAACCGGCCGTTCATCCTGGCCTTCTGGCACGGTCGCCTGCTGATGATGCCGTGCGCTTGGCAGCGGCAGGTGCCGATCCACATGCTGATTTCCGGTCACCGTGACGGACGCATCATCGCCGACGCGGTGCGTCACTTCGGAATCGATTCAATCGCCGGTTCGACAACCGCCGGCGGCTCGGCGGCGCTGCGCAATATGGTGCGCTTCTTGAAGGCAGGCGAATGCGTCGGCATCACGCCCGACGGACCCGACGGTCCGGCGATGCACGCTTCGTCAGGTATCGTCGCAGTCGCGCGCCTAACGGGCACCAGCGTCGTGCCACTGGCCTACGCGACAAGCCGGCGGCTCATTCTCAACACCTGGGACCGCTTTCATCTGCCGCTGCCGTTTTCGTACGGCGCGTTCATCTGGGATGAGCCGATCGAGGTGCCTGCCGAGCTCGACGATGCCGGCGTCGAGCGCTATCGCGCGCGCATCGAACAGCGTCTCAACGCGATCACCGAAGAGGCCGATCGCCGCGTCGGCCGCGAGCGCGTCGCGCCCGGTACCAAGTCGCGTCAGGCGTTGCGCCAGATGCAACGCCAGAACGGTCGCGGATGAGCCGGCTGCTCTCGCTCTATCGCGGCGGCACCTCGGCGCTCGGGCCGCTGATCGCGCTTTATCTCGCGCGACGCATGTCGCGCGGCAAGGAAGACCCCGAGCGCTTCGCCGAGCGTCAGGGCATAGCCTCGCGGCCGCGGCCGGCCGGACCGCTGGTTTGGGTCCACGCCGCCAGTATCGGCGAGGCGGTATCGATGCTGTCGCTGATCGACCGCCTCCTCGTCGAACGTCCACATCTTTCGGTCCTGGTCACCACCGGTACGGTAACGTCGGCACGCCTGCTCGCCAACCGCCTGCCCGGCGATCGTGCCTGGCACCAATACGTACCCGTCGACCGCTGCGCCTATGTGCGGCGCTTTCTTGAGCACTGGCGGCCGGATTTGGCGCTGTGGGTCGAATCCGAGTTGTGGCCCAACCTGATCGCCGAAACCAATCGCTTCGGCGTGCCGTTGCTGCTACTCAACGGCCGCATGTCCGCCAAATCGTTCCGCGGCTGGCAGCGTCTGCCGGGCATGATTACGCCATTGCTGGCGAGCTTCGATCTCTGCCTGGCGCAGGACGACGCTCAAGCGACGCGGCTGAAGCAGCTGGGCGCTGCCGGTGCGACTTCAGTCGGCAACCTCAAGGCAGCAGCCGCGCCGCTGCCGGTCGACCAAGGCGAACTCGCGCGTCTAGCCGCAGCGCTTGCCGGCCGCACGATCTGGCTGGCGGCCTCGACCCATCCCGGCGAAGAAGAGGCGGCAGCATTGGTCCATCGCCGGCTGCGCGCGACACATCCTAACCTCCTGACCATCATCGCGCCGCGCCACCCGGCGCGCGGCGCCGAGATCGTCCAGTTGCTCGAGGGGCAGGGCTTGCGGGTGGTTCGCCGCTCACGCGACGAACGGATCGACCGTAGCGCCGATGTCTATCTCGCCGATACGCTCGGCGAGCTCGGTCTCTTCTATCGGCTTGCCGGCATTGCTTTCATCGGCGGCTCGCTCGCGCCCAAAGGTGGCCACAATCCGATCGAAGCGGCGCTGCTCGACTGCGCGATCCTGCACGGTCCCGACATGAGCAACACAGCCGGCGCGGCCGAGGCGCTCGCCGCTGCGGGCGCCTCGATCGAAGTGCGCGATGGCGAGGCGCTGGCCGAAGCGGTCGGCCGATTGATCGACGATCCGGTCGAGCGCGCCGCGCGCGCCGCCGCGGCCGCCGGCATCGCCGCCGACAATCGGGCCGTGCTCGACGCTGTGATGAAGCGCATCGCGCCCTGGCTTGACCGACTATCGCCTCATGCCGCCAAGCGCACCTGAATTCTGGGCACGGCGCGGCGCGCTGTCGCTGCTGCTGGCGCCGCTCGGATGCCTCTATGATTCGGTTGGCGTGGTGCGGCGTACCTTTGCCCACGCCTACCGCGCGCCAGTGCCGGTG
Source organism: Allostellaceae bacterium (assembly GCA_035632055.1). Lineage (GTDB taxonomy): Bacteria > Pseudomonadota > Alphaproteobacteria > ATCC43930 > CGMCC-115725 > REEB95. The sequence continues at coordinate 29,361 of DASQHO010000006.1, read as the reverse complement.
ATTTGCATCGGCAATCTGGTGGCGGGCGGCGCTGGCAAGACGCCGATTGTCGCCGACCTGTCGCGCCGCCTCACTGCGCGCGGCGTTGCAGTCCACATCCTGAGCCGAGGTTACGGCGGCACTTTGACCGGCCCGGTGCGCGTCGATTCCGAGCGCCACGATGCAGCGGCGGTCGGCGACGAGCCGTTGATGCTGTCGCGCGGCGCGCCGACATGGGTAGCGCGCGATCGTGCGGCCGGCGCTCGCGCCTCTGTTGCTACTGGCGCCCAGGCGATCGTGATGGACGACGGGTTGCAGAATCCGACGCTCGCCAAAGACCTGTCGCTGGTTGTCCTCGATGGCGGCTATGGCTTCGGCAATCGGCGCGTCATGCCAGCGGGGCCGTTGCGCGAGACGATCGCGCACGGCCTAGCACGTGCCGACGCGGTGGTGATGCTCGGCGCCGACCAGACCGGCGCCTCGGCGTGGTTGGGCGCGATCCCTGTGCTGCAGGCTGAGCCGCGGCCGGCGACCGCGAACCTCGCGGGCAAAGCGCTGGTGGCCTTCGCCGGCATCGGCCGGCCCCAGAAATTCTTCGACCATTTTGCCCGCAGCGGCGCACGAGTCGTGGCCGCACGCGGTTTTCCTGACCATCACCTTTATACCGAGCGCGAGCTGGCGGCCCTGGCCGATTTGGCGCAGCAGACACACGCGACTCTCATCACCACCGAAAAAGATTGGGTGCGTCTCGCGTCAGCGTGGCGAACGCGCATCCAGTACCTGCCGCTGACCATCGGGTGGCAGGACGAAACCGCGCTCGACGGCCTGCTCGACCGCACGCTCAAGCGGGCCACGCATGGCTGAACGCAACGGCGCCAAGCGGGTGCGTGATTGGACCGAGGGTCTGTTCGCGCGGCTCGCCGTCGGCTTCTTCCGCCTGTTGCCGCTCGATGCGGCATCGGCGCTAGGCGGCTGGCTGGCGCGCAGTTTCGGGCCGTTGCTTGGCATCAGCAAGCGGGCGCGGCTCAACCTGCGGTGGGCGTTTCCCGGCCTCTCCGAGGCCGACATCGACCGCATCGTGCGCGACATGTGGGACAATCTTGGCCGTGTGGTCGCCGAATATCCGCATCTCGGCAAATTCAAACTCTACGAGCCGGGCGGTCGCGTGACGGTCGAAGGCTTCCGCGAGATCGTCGATGCGCGCGGACCGAAGACTCGCTTCATCTTCTTTTCGGCGCATTTCGGCAATTGGGAGATCGCGACCCTGGCGGCGACACAGGCCGGCCTCGACGTGATCGAAATCTACCGCGCCGTCAACAATCCGTTCGTCGACGCGCTCATCAACGAAGCGCGCGGTGTCGTCGGCAGCGAACTGGTTCCCAAAGGCAGCGTCGCCGCGCGGCGCGCCATCGGCGCGCTCGCCGAGGGCAAACACATCTGCATGCTAGTCGATCAGAAGATGAACGACGGCATCGCCGTGCCATTCTTCGGCCGCGACGCAATGACCGCGCCGGCGCTGGCGCGCCTGGCGTTGCGTTACGACTGCGTCGTGCTGCCTTGCCGCGTCGAGCGGGTGCGCGGCGCTACGTTCCATTTCGTCGCCGATCCGCCGATCACGCTGCCGCGAACCGGCGATAGCCAGGCCGACGTCCAGCAGTTGATGACGGCGGTTAACGCAGCGGTGGAAGGATGGGTTCGTCGCCGGCCGGAACAGTGGTTCTGGCTGCACCGGCGCTGGCCGGACTAACGGTTTCCGGCTGCGGCATTGGTCGCGCGGCCAAGGCGGGATCGAGGCGCACCTCGCCCCACACCAGGCCCCAATGGAGATTTGGACCGGTGGCCCGCCCGGTTTCGCCAAGTTCGCCGATGGTCTGGCCCTGCGTCACACGATCGCCGGTGCGGACGGCGATGTTCCGCATATGGATATAAAGCGTCGACAGGCCGTAACCGTGATCGATAATGACGGTGCCGCCGGTGAAGTACAGATCGGGCTTGGCGAGGCTGACGACGCCTCCGGCGGCGGCCTTGATCGGCGTGCCGGCGGGCGCGGCGATATCGACGCCGAGATGCGGCTGCCGCGCCTGGCCGTTGAGGAAGGTCTGGCTGCCATAAACGCTGGTGATGATCCCGATCACCGGCCATTCGAGCGGCGTTTCGAAGGCGACGCTATCGCTCTGTTGCGCGAACGCCCGGTCGACTTCAGCTGCTTCGCGTTTGATGCGTACCAGCGATTCCGGCGGCGGTGTGACTTCGGCTGGCGGTAAATTGTCGATCCGGCGCACGTCGTAGTGCCGCGGGACGATGTCGAGCACGCGATGGAGGTGCAAACCGTCGTGGAAGACGACGTCGAGCGTCGCCCGCACCGGCGCATCGCGACCGAAGCCAAAGATGAAATGTCCGTCAGGCGCCACTCGCACGGGTTTGCCATCGAGCGTGACCCGGGCGCCCGGCCCGGCGAAGCCCCGGATCAGCGCGCCCTGGGTCAGGGTGCCGTTGAGCGTCACATTACCGGCGAATGCGTTGGTTGCGACGACCGCGAGCAACGCAGCAACCGCGAGACGGATCACAGGAGCTTGCCCTGTTCGCGCTTAGGTACCGGCGCCTTTGCCGGCTTTTCGACTTCGCGGCCGATGGCGCGCGCCGCTACCTTGCCGTCGTGGAATTCGAGCGCCAGATCGGCGCCAGGTGCAACCGCACGCGCCGACGTCAGCACCGCGCCCTTGGCGTCGCGTACCAGCACATAGCCGCGCTCTAGCACCTTGTCCTGTGCCTGGCGCCAGCTGGCGAGCCGACCGGCGGCGCCCGCCAGCGCGATCTCCCGCTGCTGTATCAGGCGCGCAACGGCCGGCGCCAAGCGCTCGGCGAGGTCGGCAACCGTACCGCGCAAACGCCCGACTTCGCGTTCGAGCATGTCACGACGCAGCATCCGGCCCAGGGCCTGCATGCTTTGGCCGCGCAGCCGCAGCAGCGCACCGATGCCGAGCCGTAGGCGCTCACTGCGGTCGTCGAGCCGTTGCTGCGCTGTCTCGATCAAGCTGCGCGGATCGGGCAGGCCGCGCGCCAAGCCTTCAATCCGCAGGAACTTATCGTCCATGAAGCGTGCCAATGCCTGCGCCAGGCGATGCGTTGCCGCAGCGACATCGGCGACGAGGTCTAGCCGCACCGGCACCGCCATCTCTGCGGCCGCCGTCGGCGTCGGCGCACGCCGGTCGGCGGCGAAATCGATCAGCGTCGTGTCGGTCTCGTGACCGACCGCCGAGATCAGTGGAATCCGGCAGGCGGCGGCCGCACGCACGACGATCTCCTCGTTGAAGGCCATCAAATCTTCGAGACTGCCGCCACCGCGCGCCACGATCAGCAGATCCGGACGCGGCACAGCGCCGCCGCCGTCGAGCGCGTCAAAGCCGGCGATCGCCGCGGCAATTTCTTCGGCCGCGCCTTCCCCCTGTACCGGCACCGGCCATACCAGGACGCGGCGCGGAAAACGATCGGCCAGGCGGTGCAGGATATCGCGGATCACCGCGCCGGTCGGCGACGTGACCACGCCGATTACGTCGGGCAGGAACGGCAGCTTGCGTTTGCGCGATTCATCAAACAGGCCTTCGGCGGCGAGCTTTTTCTTGCGCTCTTCGAGCAGCTTCAATAGCGCGCCGACGCCGGCGAGTTCGATCGATTCGATGATCAACTGATATTTCGAGCGGCCGGGATAGGTGGTGATTCGGCCGGTACAGACCACGTCCATGCCGTCTTCCGGCTTCAGCGCAAGCCGACCGAACGCGGTTCGCCAGATCACGCCGTCGAGGTTCGATTCGGCGTCTTTCAACGTGAGGTAGCAATGACCGGATGCAACGCGCTTGAATCCCGAGATTTCGCCGCGCACCCGGACATGCCCGAAATCGGCTTCAAGCGCCCGCTTAACCGCTTGAGATATCTCAGAAACTGTGTATTCGGGCAGATTGGAACGTAGCGCACCGGGGCCCGAATCCGTGGTCGGCGAATGGCTTTCCGTCATCGCGCGCTATGATACAAGAGCGCCGCCGACGGGGGAAACGGGCCGGACGAATAAGGTCCTTGCGAGGAGAGCCGCTTGCGCGTGTTGGTGATTGGATCGGGCGGACGCGAGCACGCACTGTGCTGGGCGATCTCGTCGTCACCGTTGTGCGACACGCTGTTCTGCGCGCCGGGCAATCCCGGGATCGCCGACGAGGCGGCCTGCGTCGCAGTGGCAGCGACCGACATCGACGGCATCGTCAAACTGTGCAAGCAGGAGAAGATCGACTTCGTGGTAATCGGTCCGGAAGGGCCGTTGGTCGCCGGACTGGTCGACACGCTCGAAGCCAACGGCATCGCCGCTTTCGGTCCGACCGCTTCCGCCGCCGCGCTCGAAGGCTCGAAGGCCTTCGCCAAGAATCTATGCGCCAAGTACAACATCCCGACCGCGGCCTATCGCCGCTTCACAGATCCAGCCGCCGCCAAGGAATATATCCGCAAGCACAAGGCGCCCATTGTGGTGAAGGCGGATGGGCTTGCGGCCGGTAAAGGCGTGACCGTCGCCACCACCACGCGCCAAGCGTTGGCCGCGGTTGATACGGCGATGGTGACGAAGAAGTTTGGCGCCGCTGGCGCCGAGATCGTGGTCGAGGATTTTCTCGAAGGCGAGGAAGTCAGCTTCTTCGCGCTGGTCGACGGCAAGCGCGCGCTCGGTCTCGCCTCAGCGCAGGACCATAAACGCGTCGGCGACGGCGACACCGGGCCCAATACCGGCGGCATGGGCGCCTATTCGCCGGCACCGGTGCTGACGCCCGAAATCGAAGTACAGGTGATGGAGAAGATCGTCCTGCCGACCGTCCACGCCATGCGCGACGAAGGCAAGCCGTACAAGGGCATCCTCTATGTCGGCCTGATCCTGACCAAGACCGGACCGCAGGTCATTGAATACAATTGCCGCTTCGGCGACCCCGAATGCCAGGTCTTGCTGACACGGCTCAAGAGCGATCTACTGCCCGCGCTGATTGCCGCGCATGACGGCGAGCTCGAGGATTTCGACCTGCGCTGGCGCGACGAAGTAGCACTCTGTGTTGTCATGGCAGCCAAGGGTTATCCCGGCACGCCGGTGAAGGGCAGCGAGATTCGCGGTCTCGACGTCGCCGCGGGTGCCGATACGTCGGTCCGCATCTTTCACGCCGGCACCAAGCGCGTCGGTGACAAGTTGGTCGCAGACGGCGGCCGTGTCCTCAATGTCGTGGCCCGCGGCCGGTCGGTGCGCGAGGCGCAGAAGCGCGCCTATGCTGTGGTCGACAAGATCGATTGGCCGCAGGGCTTCTGCCGGCGCGATATCGGCTGGCGCGCCATCGGCCGTCGCCGCGCCTCAGCGCCGGTCAGCGAAAAAGCGCCGCAATAGTTCGCCCGCGCGTGTCGCGTCGATCCCGCCATAAACCTCCGGCTGGTGGTGGCAGGTCGGTTGTTGAAAGAAGTGCGGCCCGTGCTCGACCGCACCGCCTTTCGGATCGCTGGCGCCGAAATAGAGGCGCCGGATGCGCGCCAAGGCGATAGCGCCCGCGCACATCGCGCACGGCTCGAGTGTGACGTAGAGATCGCAGTCGTCGAGAATCGGTCGGCCGCGCCGGACTGCGGCTTCGCGCAACGCCAAGAGTTCGGCATGCGCGGTCGGATCGCCGAGTGCCTCGACCTGATTCGCCGTCTGCGCCAGCACCGCGCCACGCGCATCAATGAGCACGGCACCGACCGGCACCTCGCCCGCCTTGGCAGCGCGCTCAGCGGCGGCAAGCGCCAGGGCCATCGGCTTTATCTCCAGATCGATCATGCGGCTTCCTTGCTGCGCGCGCGGCGCGGTCATAGATTGGCGCCAACATGGCACAACCGGTCATCGGCCTCACCCTTGATCATGAGCCGCCCGGCGGCTATTCGAAAACCCATCCCTGGTACGCGCTTCGCGAGAATTATTGCGAAGCGGTGGCGCAGGCGGGTGGATTGTCGGTGCTATTGCCGCACGAACCCGAGCGTGCCGGCGATTATCTGGCGCTGCTTGACGGTCTGATCGTCACCGGCGGCGCGTTCGACGTCGATCCGGCCTTGTTCGGCGCCACGACCAAACACGAAACTGTTTCGCTCAAAACACGACGCACCGAATTCGAGCTGGCGATCTGCAATGCGGCGCTGGCGAAGAACCTGCCGGTGCTTGGCATTTGCGGCGGCGAGCAACTCTTGAATGTCGCGCTCGGCGGCACACTGATCCAGCACATTCCCGACGAGATCAGGAACGCGCTGCCGCACGAACAGCCCAATCCGCGCACCGAGCCAGGACATACGGTGAAAATCGCGCCTAACACCCTGCTGCGCCGCGTGACGCAGCTGGCGGAGATGCCGGTCAATAGCGCGCATCATCAGGCCGTGAAGGACGCCGCGCCCGGCCTTATCGTCGATGCCATCGCGCCGGATGGCGTGATCGAAGGTATCGAGGATCCGAACCGGCGCTTCGTGCTCGGCGTGCAGTGGCATCCGGAGTATCGCCTGAGCGAAGGCGACACGCGCATATTCGGCGCTTTCATCGAAGCCGCGCGCGGCTAAACCTGTGCTGCGCATCATCGCCGGCAAGCATCGCGGCAGGAAATTAACGCCGTTGTCGGGCGGCAACGTCCGTCCGACAGCGGGCCGCGCGCGCGAGGCGATTTTCAATATCCTGGCGCACGCGGCGTTCGCGCCGCGGCCGATCTACGAGGATGCGATCGTGCTCGATGCCTTCGCCGGCAGCGGCGCGCTCGGCCTCGAAGCCCTGTCGCGCGGTGCACGCTTCGTCAGCTTCATGGAACGCGACCGGGAAGCGCGCGTGGTGCTCGCAGCCAATATCGCTGCTTTAGGCGCCGAGCGCCAAACCGCGCTTTTGTCCGCCGACGCGCTGCGGCCGCCGCGTGCCAGTGCGCCGGCATCGCTGGTGTTTCTCGATCCGCCTTATGCCGAGGACTTGACGGCATCGGCGCTGACCGCGCTGGCCGCGGCGGGCTGGCTGCTGCCCGAGGCCATTGCGGTCGCCGAGCTTTCGGCGAAGCGCGAACTCGCGCCGCCCGCTGGATTCACCGAACTGGACGAGCGCCGTTACGGCGCGGCCAAGATCGTGTTTCTACGCTATTCGGCGGCGACCGCGGCGGCGTCTATCACCGGACGTTCGTAAAGCCGCAAGGCTTCGGCGCGGTGCTGGATCAACGCCAGCACCACATCGAGCGTCGGCGTGGGCACCTCGACCAGGCGGCCGAGTTCCTGCACCGCAGTCACCAGCGCATCGATTTCAAGCGGCCGGCCGCGTTCCAGATCCTGCAGCATCGAGGTCTTGTGCGCGCCGACCTTGCGCGCACCGTCGAGCCGGCGTTCGAGATCGACACGGAAGCGGACGCCAAGCCGTTCGGCGATCGCCTGCGACTCACGCATCATTGCACGGGCGATGTCGCGCGTACCGGCCTCGCCGCACAGCACATCGAGCGTCGTACCGGTGAGCGCGCTCAGCGGATTGAGACACAGGTTGCCCCACAGCTTGAGCCAAATTTCGTCGCGGATATTGTCGAGCACCGGCGCCTTGAGGCCAGCGGCAGCAAACACCGCCGACAGCCGCTGGCAGCGCAGACTGATTTCGCCTGACGGTTCACCGATCGGAAAGCGGTCGCCATAAACATGCTCGACGATGCCGGGCGCCACCAGCTCGGTTGCCGGATAAACCACGCAGCCGATCGCACGCTCCGGCTCGAGCAAGGTCCATTGCCGCCGCCCGGGATCGACGCTGGCGATGCTGCGGTTCTCCCATTCGCCCGGATGGCGATGGAAATACCAATAGGGCACGCCGTTGACGGCCGTGACGATGACAGTGTCGGGACCGAGCAGCGGCGCAAAGCGGTCGAGCGCGGCGTCGATCTGGTTGGCCTTGAGCGTGACGATGACGTAATCCTGCGGGCCGAGCTCGGCCGGATCGTCGGTCGCCGGCAGCCGCGCGACGATCTCTTGGCCGTCGGCACGCAGCCTTAGGCCGTGGGTGCGGATCGCCGCCAGATTGGCGCCGCGCGCCACCAGCGAAACATCGGCGCCCGACTGCGAGAGCTTGGCGCCCAGGAAGCCGCCGATCGCACCCGCACCGAACACGCAAATTTTCACGCCACCCTCCATCACTGGACCGTCTGCCGACGACACCGGCACTCGGCCGCACGTTATGAAGTTTACATTGCACTTGCGAAATTTCTACCCTCAGCGATAATAAAATTCGTAAATAGTGTGTATTTTCGTGCTAATAATTGTGCGCAGTGTAAAGTTGTAAATTATCGGAGGGCGCTGTGGCAGCCCGTAAGACGTTGCTCGGCCAGAAGATTCGGCGGCTGCGTCAGGAGCGTGGCCTGACCCAGCTGCAGATGGCCCGCGAGCTTGGGATCAGCGCCAGCTATCTCAACCTCATCGAGCACGACGAGCGGCCGGTGACCCTGTCGCTGCTGCTCAAGCTTGGCGAGAGATATGGCGTCGATCTCAATGCGCTCACTGACGACGCCGAGCGGCAACTCGCGGCAGCGTTGCGCGAGGTGTTCGCCGATGCGGGCCTGCGCGACAGCGGCGTCAACAGCGACGAGATCGCGCGGCTGGTGGGCGCCGCGCCGCGCGCCGCCCGCGCCATCGCCGATCTTTATCGCGCGCTGCGTGCTGCCCGCGATGACGCTCAGGCGCTCAACTTAAATCTGTCCGAAGGCCGCACGCGGCGCGTCGTGCTGCCAACTGAGGAGGCCCGCGATTTCTTCGAGGCGTGCCGCAATCATTTCGCCGCGCTCGAGACCGCCGCCGAGACGCTGCTGCCGGCGGCGGGAGGCGACCTCGGCCGTACGCTGGGCGAGCGCTTGGCACGGCGCCACGGTGTCACCGTTGAGATCGCCGCGATCGCCGGCATGAACGGCGCGCTGCGGCGCTTCGATCCGCGCACGCGGCGCCTGGAGCTCTCCGAGGCGCTGCCGCTCGCCAGCCGCAACTTCCACTTGGCCTATCAACTTGGCCTGCTGGAAGCGCGCGAGCCGATCAGCGAGGCGATCCGCGCCGCCAAGCTGTCGGCGCCGGAAAGCGAGATTCTGTGCCGCATCGGTTTGGCCAATTACTTCGCCGGCGCCGTTCTGATGCCCTACGCGGCGTTCCTCACAGTGGCCCAAACGGAGCGCTACGACATCGAACGCCTGATGAATCGGTTCGGTGTTTCATTCGAGCAGGCGGCGCACCGCCTTTCGACGCTCAACCGCACTGGTGCCGCCGGCATTCCGTTCTTCTTCGCCCGTGCCGATATCGCCGGCAATGTCAGTAAGCGATTCTCCGCAGCCGGTTTCCACTTCTCGCGTTATGGCGGCGCCTGTCCGCGCTTCGTCGTGCATGAAGCATTTGCGACGCCTGGCCTCATCCGCCGCCAAATCGCGCGCCTGCCCGACGGCGCCACCTTCTTTTGCGTCGCGCGCACCGTCGAAAAACCCGGCGGCGGTTATCACGCGCCGTCCGGCCACATGGCGGTGGTGCTGGGCTGCGACATCACGCGTGCCGCCGAGATCGTTTATGCCGACGGGCTCGATGTGGCGCGACCGGAAGCCGCAACCGAGATCGGCGTCGGCTGCCGCCTTTGCGAGCGTGCCGATTGCCGGCAACGCGCCTTCCCGCCCTTGCAGCACCGCCTAGTCGTCGACGAAGCGGTCAAGGGACCGTCGGCCTATGCCTTTCGGCCGCAGCGTTAGCGCGCTGCGGTGCCCACGTTCTGCGCAGCCGCTTCACGCGTCGCCGCGTAGGCCGCCCAGCCCTTGGCGCGCAGCGCGCAGGCGTCGCAGTCGCCGCAGCCGTGGCCCCACGCGTGGAACATGGCGCGGATGCCGCGATAGCAGCTGTGGGTTTCCGTGCGTATGAGCTCGACCAGCGTGGCTCCACCGAGGCTTTCAGCCAGACGCCAGGTTGCCGCCTTGTCGATCCACATCAGCGGCGTCTCCAGCGCGAGCCGCGCGTCCATGCCGAGATTGATCGCGGCTTGCAGCGCCTTGATCGCGTCGTCGCGGCAATCCGGATAGCCCGAGAAATCGGTCTCGCACATGCCGCCGACCACGTGCTTGAGGCCGCGCTGATAAGCGACGATGGCGGCAAAGGTGAAGAACACGAGATTGCGGCCGGGCACGAACGTCGCCGGCAGTCCATCGGGCCGCTTGCCGAGCGGCAGATCGGACGTAAGCGCGCTTTCGCTGACTTGCCCCAGCACGTCGAGCGCGATCACCCGGTCTGGGCCGAGCCGCGCCGCCCAAGCGGAGTCGATCGCCGCCAGCTTGCGGCGGATCGGCTCACGCAATTCCATCTCGATCGCGTGGCGCTGGCCGTATTCGAAGCCGATCGTCTCGACGCGGCGGAAGCGATCGAGCGCCCATGCAAGGCAAGTGGTGGAATCCTGGCCGGCCGAGAACAGCACCAGCGCGGTGTCGGGATCGGGGGCAATCATGCGGTCAGCGGCGGCCGAACAGCTTTTCGATTTCGGCCAGGCTCAGCGCGACGTAGGTCGGCCGGCCGTGGTTGCACTGGCCGGAATGCGGCGTCGCTTCCATCTGGCGCAGCAGCGCGTTCATTTCCGCCTGGCTGAGGCGACGACCGGCGCGCACGCTGCCATGGCAGGCGATGGTGCCGCAGACATGCTCGAGCCGCTCCTTGAGCGACAGCGCGCCGCCAAGTTCGGCGAGTTCGTCGGCGAGATCGCGCACCAGGCCCTTGACGTCCGCCTCGCCCAGGATCGCCGGCACTTCGCGCACCACAATGGCGCCTGGGCCGAAGGCTTCGAGCACCAAACCGAGTTCGGCGAGTTCTGCCGCGCGTGCAACCACACGGGCAGCGTCGGCGGGATCGAGCTCGACGACTTCGGGAATCAGCAGGATCTGGCGCTTGACGCCGGAGGCCGCGATCTCGGCCTTCATCGCTTCGTAGACCAGACGTTCATGTGCCGCGTGCTGATCGACAATGACGAGGCCATCGGCGGTCTGCGCCACAATGTAAGTTTCGTGCAACTGAGCACAGGCTGCGCCTAATGGATGCGTTGCAACCTCGGCCGCCGGCGCCTCGACCGCCCGCGCCGCCGGCGCGACCGCGGCCAAGGATGCCTGATATGGCACCGGCGCCTCCGCCAGACCCGGGTTGAGTGCGAGCGCCGGCGCCGCGCCGCCACGCGGACTCCATTGCACCGGCTGGAACGCGGCCAACGCCTGCGCCGCCACCGTCGTCGAGGCACGATGGCCGGCAGCCGCCAGCGCGTTGCGCAACGCGCCAACGATCAAGCCACGCACCAAAGCCGCGTCGCGGAAGCGGACTTCGGCCTTGGCGGGATGGACGTTCACGTCGATGTCGTCCTCGGGACCGGTTAGGAACAGCACCACCATCGGATGGCGGTCGCGCGCCAGGAAATCCTGGTAGGCGCCGCGCACCGCGCCGGCCAGCAGCTTGTCGCGCACCGGCCGGCCGTTGACGAACAAATACTGGTCGCGCGCGGTGGCGCGATTGAGCGTCGGCAGGCCGGCGAGACCGGTGAGGCGGAAGCCCTCGCGCGCCGCATCGATGGCAAGCGCATTGTCGGCGAAATCACGGCCGAGAATGGCGCCTAGTCGCGCGCGACGGATTTCGTCCGCCGATTTGCCGGCCAGATCGGGTTCGGCCGCGGTCATGCGCAACAGCGGCTTTTCCTCGTCGCCGATCACCGTGAAGGCGATCGCTGGATAGGCCATGGCCAAGCGCTCAACCGCATCGACCGCCGCATCGCGCTCCGTCCGCGCCGATTTGAGGAATTTGAGCCGCGCCGGCGTCGCGTAGAAGAGGTCGCGGACTTCGACGCGCGTGCCCTGGCTCAGCGCGGCGGGCTCGACCGGAGACTTGGCGCCGCCTTCGACCGCGACCCTGAAGGCATCAGGCGCGCTGCGTTTGCGACTGACGATCGCCAAGCGGCTCACCGCGCCAATCGACGGCAACGCTTCACCGCGGAATCCGAGCGAGCGGATGTGCAGCAAATCGTCGTCGGGCAGTTTCGAGGTACAGTGGCGCTCGACGGCAAGCGCGAGTTCGGTCGCATCCATCCCCTCGCCGTCGTCACCCACCAAAATCAAGCTGGCGCCACCATCACGCAGCGTCACTTCGATGCGGCGCGCCCCGGCGTCGATCGCGTTCTCGACCAGCTCCTTCACTGCGGCCGCCGGCCGCTCAATGACCTCGCCGGCAGCGATGCGATTGACGACGGTGGCGGGCAGCTGGCGGATGGCCATGCCCTATTGTGCCTTGCGCAGGCCTTTTTCGCCAAGATACTGGCGGGCGAGCACCTTGCCCTGCTCGACCGCCGGCTGATCGAACGCGTTCACGCCCCACAGTTCAGCGGCAATCATCGTCTCGATCATGTAGTGCATGAGGAGCGCGCCCATCGACTGCGCGTCGAGTCGTTCGATATGGAAGATACGAGTCGGCCGGCCATTATGGATCAGCGTCTGCGCCGTTGCGCGCTGCTCGGCGTCGATCAGGTCGCCCATGCGTTTGCCGGCAAGGTAGGCGAGACTCGCATCGGCCAGCTCCGCCGGCATGCGCGGTCCCCCCGCCTGCGCCAGCATCACGAGAGAGAACATTTTGTCCGCCGGTCCGTCGAGATAAAGCTGTAGCTGACTGTGCTGGTCGACCGTGCCGACCGCGCGGATCGGCGTCGTGCCCTTGCCATCCTTGCCGAGGCTTTCGGCCCAAAGCTGGCGGAACCAGAGGCCGAAATGCGCCAGCCGGTCGACATACGGCATGACCACCGTGCTGACAACGCCGTGCTGCTCGTTGAGCGCGACCGAAATTGCCGCGCCGACAGCCGGTACCGCTTCGCGCGGATCCTTGGCGGCAAGCGTCGCATCAAGCACCGCAGCGGCGCCACGCCGCAATGCGGCGACGTCGATACCGGCGATCAGCGCCGGCAGCAGCCCGACGATCGACAGCACGGAATAACGGCCGCCGATGTTCGGATCGTGATCGAGGGTGCGCAGATTGCGCGCCGCAGCCAGTTCCCGCAGGGGATTAGGCTTCGGCGCGGTGATGACGATGGTGCGTGCGGCGCTGCGCTTGCTGAGCCAGTTCATGCAGGCGAAGAACTGGACCAAGGTCTCCGCGGTACCGCCTGATTTGGAGATGGCGATGAGACCGGTCTTGGCCGGATCGAGCGCCTTGAACAACAGCGTGAAAGTGTGAGGATCGACATTGTCCATGAAATGGATGCGCGTGCGGCCGGGTGCCGCCAGCGCGACCAGCGTCTGACCGCCGAGGCTCGACCCGCCGGTGCCGAGCACGATCACGTCCTTGAACTTGCAGAATTCGGCGGCGAGCGGCTTGATCCGGGCAATGTCGTCGCGGCGCGCCGGTAACCGCAGCAGCGGCAGGCTGCTGTCACGCTGCATCTTCGCCAGTTTGGGCAATGCCGGCGCCGCACGCCGCAAGGCGTCATCAAGCTCGGCGGCGGTCACGCCATTTTTGCAATTGTCGGCGAGACAGCCGGCGATGTCCTGACGGTAGCTCATTGGTTTCGTCCTCCGGGAACGCGGGTCCGGTTATCAACGCCCGGAGATCGCATGAGTTCAACGTCGCCGACGGCAGGTGGGGACGAATGTATACCGGCACACGCCGGCACAGCATCAGCGCTTTAGAACAACCAGTCGAAGAAACCCTTGTCGCTTTTCTGCGTGCGTTCGATCGTCGGCTTCGGCGTCGCCGCCGCAGTGGCCGTCGCTTGGGCATTGTTGCCTGTAGCCGCGGCCGTGCCGCCATTGCCGTTGCCGCCATTGGCGCCGAATTCGCGCATCCGCTCGGATTCTGCTGTCGGATCGAGCACCTGATTTGGATTGGGCGGCTCCGAACGCCAGAACAGGAGCCGCTGGGTCAAAGTGTTGCTGCTGAACGCTGTTTGTTCGTCGTTGTTGACGAGTTGGCGGATATCCTTCGGCGTCTGTCCCGCGCCGGCTTCCTTCAGCAGCACATTTTCGCCGGCACTGCGCGACTTGTCCGGCGGCAGCGTATCGAGCTTGGTGTCGCCGGCGCGGAACACAGTCTCCTGCGCCTGCGCGGTCGGCGAAAGCTGTTGCGTCGGTGCCGACCCCGGCTTCGGCGGCCGCAAGGTGTAATCGGGCGGAATCGCGAGCGGCGCGTTCGTGGTGACGTCGAACTCGTCGGGCACGACCTTTTCCATGCCGAGGCCGCGCTTGACGTCGGTCCAGGTGCTGCAGCCCGAGACTGCCAGCGCCGCGACCGCCAAGGTGACAAAAACCGGGATAGAAGAAAGCCGAACCCGCCCCAACACCATTACCACCGTCCTCAACCAAGAAGCGGAAAAGTCTACCTAATTCGGCCGCCGTTCGCCAAGCAATCCGTCAGCGGCGATGAATAAGACTCCTAGGCAAATGGCCGTATCGGCGACGTTGAAGGCAAACCAATGCAACGTGCCGAGGTGAAAATCGAGGAAATCGACGACCGCGCCGCGCGCCAGCCGGTCGACGATGTTGCCGACCGCGCCGCCGATCACCATGCCAATGGCGAATTGCAGGCTTCGCCCGCCGGCGCGCCAAAGCCACCACAGCAGGGCCACAACGATCGCGGCGGCAAGAGCGGCAAACAGCAGCGTGCCGCCGCCACCGTTGAACAGGCCGAAGCTTACGCCACGATTCCAGGCCAGGACCAAGTTGAAGACGGGCAGGACCGCGACCACATCCGCGCCACGTGCTGCAAAGAAGGCCACCACCCAGGCCTTGACCGCCTGATCGAGCGCGATGACCGCGAGTGCGACGATAAGACCGCGCCGCATCAGGCGGCTTCACCACGCGCGCCAACCGCATCGGCACAGCGCCGGCATAGATCGACGTGCACCGGATCGTCGCCGACCTCGGGCAGCACCCGCCAACAGCGCGCACATTTGTCGCCGGGTGCGCGTTCGACCATGACGGCGATGCCGGGCACGTCCGGCAACGTGAAGGCGCCAGCCGGCGGCGTGCCGGTCGCGAAGCCAGCCGCCGATGTGATGCACAGTTCCGCCGCCTCGACGCCGTCGAATGCCGCCTGGGCCTCGGCGTGTGCATAAATGCGAACCGCGGCTTGCAGGCTCGAGCCGAGGAACTTCTCGGCGCGCTTCAATTCAATCGCGCCCGTAACGACGCGGCGGACATCGCGGATGCGCGTCCATTTGAGGCCGAGCACCTCGTCGCGCCATGCCGCCGGAATCTGTGGATAAGGCTGAAGATGGATGCTGCGGTCGTCGCCATCGCCGGTCCGGCAGAGCCAAGCTTCCTCCGCCGTGAAACAGAGCACCGGCGCCAGCCAGCGCACCAGCGCGTCGAACACGCGATCGAGCACCGTGCGCACGGCGCGGCGGCGCAAATCACCGGATGGATCGCAATAAAGCGAGTCCTTGCGCACGTCGAAATAGAATGCCGACAGATCGACGGCGCAGAAGGCGTGCAGCTCGGTGAACATGGTGTGGAAGTCGTAGGCCTCGAGGCAGTCGCGTACGACACCGTCGAGCAGGTGCAGGCGATGCAGCACCCAGCGCTCGAGCTCGGGCATCTGAGCTTCGGCGACGCACTCGCGCTCGGCGAAGCCGTTGAGCGCGCCCAGCAGATAGCGCAGCGTGTTGCGCAGCCGGCGATAGATCTCGCTCTGCTGCTTCAGGATTTCCGGGCCAATGCGCAGATCGTCGGCGTAGTCGGCGGCGACGACCCACAGCCGCAGAATATCGGCGCCACTCTTCGCCACCACGTCCTGCGGCGACGTGACGTTGCCGATCGATTTCGACATCTTGCGACCCTGCTCGTCGAGGACGAAGCCGTGCGTCAACACGGCTTCGTACGGCGCGCGGCCGCGCGTGCCGCAGGATTCGAGCAGCGACGAATGGAACCAGCCACGATGCTGGTCCGAGCCTTCGAGATACAGCGACGCCGGCCAAGCGAGGTCCTTGTCGCGACGCGGCTCGAGTACGAAGGCATGGGTCGAGCCGGAATCGAACCAGACGTCGACGATGTCCTTCACCTGCTCGTAATCGGCTGGATTGCGGCCGGGACCGAGGAATTCAGCCGGATCACGGACGAACCAGGCGTCGGAGCCTTCCTTCTCGAATGCGGCGGCGATGCGGTCGACTACGGCTTGGTCGCGCAGTGGCGCACCGGACTTCTTGTCAACGAACACGGCAATAGGCACGCCCCAGGCACGCTGCCGCGAGATGCACCAATCCGGCCGTGTCTCGATCATGGCGCGGATGCGATTGCGGCCCTGTTCCGGAATCCAGCGCGTCGCGTCGATCGCGGCGAGCGCGGTATCGCGCAGCGTCCGCCCGTCGACGCCTTTGATGTCCATGCCGATGAACCATTGCGGCGTGGTGCGGAAAATGAGCGGCGCCTTCGAACGCCATGAATGCGGATAGGAGTGAACCAGCTTGGCTTCACCCAGGAGCGCACCCGCCTGCTTCAGCGCCGAGATCACTGCCGCATTCGCGTCGCCTTCCTTGCCGTTCGGCTTGAAGACGCGCTTGCCGGCAAACAGCGGCAATGACGCGACGTAACTGCCGTCGGCGGCGACCGTCTCGGGCACGGCGATGCCGTGCTTGCGCCCGAGATCGAAGTCGTCGGCGCCGTGGCCCGGCGCGATGTGAACGAAGCCTGTGCCATCAGTATCGGTGACGAAATCGCCTGCCAGCAGCGGCACGTCGAATTCGTAGCCTTGGCTGTGCAGCGGATGGTGGCAGATTGTGCCGGCGAGCTCGGCGCCTTTGAGGGCCATGAGCATGTCGGCCTTGATGCCGAGTGTTATTTCGAGCTCGGGCCAGCGCGTTTCGGCGACGACGATGTGCTCGCCGGGCTTCAGCGGGCTGTCACCGCCGACTTCGCGCACGCGCAGGACGAGATAGGCGATATCGGCGCCGTAGGCGATGGCGCGGTTGCCGGGCAGCGTCCACGGCGTCGTCGTCCAGATGACGACCGACGCGTTCTTGATTTCGCGATGGCCCGGTTTTGCCACGGGGAACTTGACCCAAACCTGGGTCGAGGTGTGATCGTGATACTCGATCTCGGCCTCGGCCAGCGCGGTCTGCTCGACCACCGACCACATCACCGGTTTCGAGCCGCGATAGAGCAGGCCGTTCATCAGGAACTTGCCGATCTCGCGTGCGATCTGCGCCTCGGCGGCGAATTCCATCGTCGTATAGGGATGCGCCCAGTCGCCCCATACACCAAGCCGGATGAATTGCTCACGCTGGGCTTTAATCCACGTCGCGGCAAAATCTCGACATTCTTTGCGAAACTCGACGATCGGAACGCCATCCTTCGACTGCTTCTTAGCCCGATAACGTTCCTCGATCATCCATTCGATCGGTAAGCCATGACAGTCCCATCCCGGCACGTAGACGGCGTCCTTGCCGCTCATCTGCTGGGCGCGGTTGATGATGTCCTTGAGGATCTTGTTGAGCGCGTGGCCGATATGGAGGTTGCCGTTGGCGTAAGGCGGACCGTCGTGAAGGATGAATTTAGGCCGGCCAGTCGAGGTTTGCCGCTGCCAGTCCCAAATGTGCAGTCGCGCCCAGCGCTCGAGCATCGCCGGCTCGCGCTTCGGCAAGTCGCCGCGCATGGCAAACGGCGTGTCGGGCAGGAAGACAGTAGCGCGATAATCCTTGCCCGGATTGGCGCCGGCATCCGCCGGTGAATCGTCAGCCATGGCGTTGGTCATAGGCGGACGGCACGGCCGCGGTCAACGGAAAGGGCGTCACGGCTCGGGCTTTTCGGCCGCCAGAATCCGCCGTGCCCGGCCGACGTCGTCGCCGATCTGCGCCTTGAGCGCCTCGAGCCCGGCGAAGGCGGCGTCGGGGCGCAGGTAATCCACCAGCGCCACGCGCAAATGCCGGCCGTAGAGCTCGCCGGCAAAGTCGATGAGATAGGTTTCGAAACCGAGTTCGTGCTCGCCCAGGGTCGGACGCCGGCCGAAATACGCCGCAGCGGGATACCATTCGGTGCGCTTGCCATCCTCGATGCCGGCGAAGGCGGCGTAAATTCCTGGAGCCGGCCGCAGATAATCCGCCATCGGCACGTTGGCGGTCGGATAGCCGAGGCCTTTGCCGACGCCCGCTGCATGCTCAACCCGGCCATCAATCTCCCACCAGCGGCCGAGCAGTTTCGCCGCCTCGCGCGGCCGCGCGCCGGTTAGATGCTCGCGGATCCGCGTCGACGAATAGGCCTCGCCGCCGGCCGAAGATTCGCGTTCGACGATGGTGACGGCGAAGCCACGCGCACGCGCCTGATCGAGCAGGAATTCGGCCGTGCCATGGCGCCGATTGCCGAAGACAAAATCGTAGCCGACGACGACGTGACTGGCGCCGAGACCGTGCACGAGGATCTCGTCGACGAACTGCTCCGCCGTTCGCATGGCGAAATCGCGGTCGAAATGCAGGGCAAACAGCAGGTCGACCCCGAGCGCTTCGATATGCCGGGCCTTACTGCGGAATGGCGTCAGCCGGAACGGCGGCGCCGTTGGATGGAAGACTGCATAGGGATGTGGCTCGAATGTGAGCACGGCGTGCGGCACCCGCGCAGCGCGCGCAATCTTACTGGCGGCCATGATCACGACCCGATGGCCGGGATGCAGACCGTCGAAGTTGCCGATGGCAACCGCGGCGCCTCGATCCGCGCCCTCTGCGCGCTCGTGTCGGAAGATATGCACGGCGGTGAAACTATCCCGGGAAGCGGGCGGACGGATAGAGCCGTATGGCGTCCCGAGTCGCCTTGGTTGCCGGCGCCCCTAGGCTGTTGCGTTGCGCCGCGACGGCACCATGACCTCAGCTTCGCCGTCGAGTACCACCAGATCGCCGACGCGGCACACGGTTTTCAACCGGACGCGCTTTTTGACCGCGTCGATGTCGGTAACGGTGACCTGCGCTTCGATCGTATCGTCGATGCGAACCGGCGCGCGGAAGACGAGCGATTGGCTGAGATAAATCGTGCCCGGACCCGGCAGGATAGCGATCACTGTCGACAAAAAGCTGGCTGACAGCATGCCGTGAACGATGCGGCCCTTGAACCGCGTTGTCTTGGCGAATTCTTCGTCGAGGTGCAGCGGGTTGTGGTCGCCGGTCAGGTCGGCGAATGCGCGCACGTCGGGATCGGAAACCGTGTGGAAATAGGACGC
This sequence comes from Allostellaceae bacterium, assembly GCA_035632055.1. GTDB lineage: Bacteria > Pseudomonadota > Alphaproteobacteria > ATCC43930 > CGMCC-115725 > REEB95. The sequence continues at coordinate 10,179 of DASQHO010000006.1, read as the reverse complement.
GGTCATGCCGACGGTAAGATCTTCGAGGGCGTACGCCCGGCGTGCTGCGGCCCGTTGACGAACGTCATCCATGGACAACTCCAGTGGTCCGCCCCGCCTATATTGTGCACTGCACATTAAACGCCGAAGCCCATTCCGGCAAGGGGGCGCATCGGATTCGCCGGTCAGGACAGGCTTTTTAGCGGTTTTGCCAAGGCCAATTGAATGTCATCGGCGTGACTTTTTCGCAACAGCACAATCCGGCGGCATGACCCTTCCCGGTCTCGACGGCCAGCGCTAGTCTCGCCGTCGGCTGCGCGCCGCGCCGTCTCCGGAGATTGGCCGACTTGGACTCAGACACCGCCGCCTTGCGCGACATGTGGTATTTCGCCCTGCCGGGCCATGCGTTGCGGCGTGGCCGGATTCTGGCGCGCACCTATCTCGGCGAGCCGATACTGCTCGGACGTGCCGACGACGATACCCCTTTCGCCTTGCGCAACGTTTGTCCACATCGTGGCATTCCGCTGAGCTATGGCAGCTTCGACGGGCGCGAGGTCGAATGCTGCTATCACGGCTGGCGCTTTGACACCGCCGGCCGCTGCACCGCGATCCCATCGCTGTGCGATGGCCAGAAGTTGACGCTCAGCAAGATCGGTGTCGCCGCCTATCCGACGCGCGAGATCCAAGGCAATGTTTGGCTGTTCTTCGGCGATGACCCCGAGAGCGCGCCACCGCCGCCGGAAATTCCCGATATCGGCGACGCCGCACCCAAGCTGTTCGAGCGCATGCGCGTGCCGGCCACGATCGATCACGCGGTCGTTGGCTTGATGGACCCGGCGCACGGCGCCTTCGTCCATCGTGCGTGGTGGTGGCGTTCGCGCGATTCGATCCACGAAAAGGCCAAGGAATTCGCCGCCAGCCCGTATGGCTTCACCATGCTGCGGCATGCGCCATCGTCGAACGCCAATGCCTACCGGCTGCTCGGCGGCGCGCCCGAAACCGAGATCAGTTTCCGTTTGCCCTCGACACGCATCGAGCACATCCGCATCGGAAATCGGTTCGTCGCCAGCCTGACGGCCGTGACACCGCTGAACGACAACGAGACCGAGGTCAATCACGCGATCTATTGGGACGTGCCGTGGCTTTCCGCCTTGAAGCCGGCACTGCGGCCTTATGTCCGCGCCTTCCTCAACCAGGACCGGCGGATCATGGTGATGCAGAGCGAAGGATTGAAACACAATCCGTCGCTTATGCTGATCAACGACGCCGATACGCAGGCCAAATGGTATTACGGGCTGAAGCAGGAATACCGCCGCGCACGCACCGCCGGCCGGGCGTTCGTCAATCCGGTCAAGGGCCGCGTGCTGCGCTGGCGTAGCTGACGCGCCTCTCGCCGCGCCGCCGGGTGGACGGTAGAATGCGTGCGGCATACTCGGGAGATCGACAATGAACGATGGCGCGACGCAAGACGCGTCACAGCTGCTCGCGGCGCTGCGCTTCGGCAGCGACGGACTCATTCCGGCGGTCGCGCAGCAGCACGACAGCGGCGAGGTTCTGATGCTTGCCTGGATGAATCGTGACGCGGTGCTGGAGACGCTCAAGAGCGGGCGCATCTGCTACTGGTCGCGCTCGCGCCGGCAGCTCTGGCGCAAAGGCGAAAGCTCGGGTCATGTACAGCGGCTGATCGAGTTGCGCGTCGATTGCGACGGCGATGCGCTGCTGGTGCTCGTCGATCAGAGCGGCGTCGCCTGTCACACCGGCACACGCAGTTGCTTCTTCCGCGCGGCGCGCAATGGTGCGCTGGTCGAAATCCAGAAACCGAGCGGTGCGGCGGCACCGGGCGAGACGCGCTGACGCCGCACACCGATCACGGCGGTCAACCGATCGCGCGTATGCCTACGACGGCATGTCTCTGGCACACCACCGATCCGGAGAATTACCGAAAACGGTGACAGAAACCCATGGCTTCGCGTGGCATTAGTGCCACAGCCTCGACTCTTCGCGCGAACCGACACAGTAAAGCCATCATTCGTGACATCATTTGGTCTCGGTCACCGTGCCACCACATCACGGTGACCCATCTGCGATGCAAACTCCGCAAACGCAGAAACGTCTCGCGTTCAGTAGGTGATTTTTGACTGGTCACGCTTGGTGCTGGCGAAGAGATCACATCGCCCCGGCAGCGACTGCGCGTCGCATGCCGGAGCACGATTGAAAACAAGGAATGGGGATCGAACCATGAAGAATCTGAATCCGTTCGGCAGGTATCTCGCCCTCCTGGCCGTGGGGTTGCTGATCGCCGGTTGCGACGGCTGGTCGTACAGCCCACCGCTGCGCGGCAATTACTACTCGTATCACGTCACGCTGCCGGACGCGCAGAGCTCGGCGCCGAACGGCGGCGCGACCGCGTTCAACCAGGCACTGGCACACGACTACGCCGATTTCGCCGGCGTGCTGCTCAATCGCGAGGGCGACTACGAAGATTCGGATTACTACGCGCGCAAGAGCCTCGCGGCCGGAGACGGCGCCATCGTGCCGCCGGAAAACGTCGGCAACTGGGCGATTGTCACGCCGTGGGATGCGAAGGAAGGCTATCCGAAAATCCTGAACGACGCGCGGGCACGGCTCGTAAGGGTGCTCGATGCCGGTGCGCGCGAGCGGCAGCCGCAATTGGCCGCACGCACGCAGGTCGATTTCGACTGCTGGGTGACGCACATGGAGAAATCGTGGTGGACGGCGATGACCAGCCCCTGCCACAACGAATTCTTCGCCAACTTGGCACAGCTCGAGGGCAAGCCAGTAGCGGCTGCGCATGAGTTCCGGGTCTACTTCAACTTCAACAAATACAACCTGACGCCGGACGGGCTGCAGATCCTGCAACAGGTCGTGGCGCAGGCCAAGGCCGACCCGAATATGCGCATCATGCTGGTCGGACATACCGACCGCGCCGGCACCGACGCCTACAATATGGGGCTGTCGCATCGCCGGGCCGACACGGTTCGCGCTCAGCTGCAACGGGAGGGTGTGACCGCCGGCCGGATCGACGAGCGTTGGGTCGGTAAGCGTCAGCCGCTGGTGCCGACGCCCGATGGTGTCCGCGAGCCCCGCAATCGCGTGGTCGTCATCAACTTCGAATAAGGTGGCGATACCGCCACGCGAAAGTGTGAACTAAGCCGGCAGGGAGGTGGGCCATGGCTCGCCTCCCTGTTCTTTTGTCCGCGCCGCGTCGGAAGCGGCGCGCAACACCAGTTGCATCACAGTTTCATTGCGCGCCGGATCGAATGGCGCGACGCCGACGCTGACGCCAAACGACGGCTCGGCACTGCCGGCGAACGGCGCCAGCCGCGCCGCGGCCGCCGCCAGAGCCGCCGCGCGGGCGCGAGCGCCGGCGGCGTCGATGCGCTCGATCCACAATACGAACTCGCCGCCACCGAAACGCGCGATCAGGTCGCCGGGCCGCGTATGCTCGCGCAGCAGCCCAGACAGCGCCGCCAGTGCGGCGTCTCCCGTGTCGGGTCCGCGCAACGCATTGACGCGCTTGAGATTGGCGACATCGACATAGAGCAGCGCAGCCGACGGACGGTTGCGGTCGAGACGGCTGAGACGCCGTGCGAATTCATCGAAGAACGCGGCCCGATTGGCGAGGCCGGTGAGATGATCGGTGCGGGCGAGATGGTCGATTCGTTCGCGTGCTTCGATTTGCGCCAACACGATGCCAAGGTGATCGGCGACTTCGCCGAGTAGTGCGCGTTCGGCGGCAGAAAAAGTTTCCGGCGCACCGCAGCGCCACAGCAGCAGCGTACCGTTGCTCTCGCCGCGATAGATCACGGCCTGTGCCGCGACCTGCGCTGCACCGTGCGCCAGTGCCGCACCACCGTCACGATCCAATCCGGCACGCACCGCTGCGAGCGCGGCGGCTGGTGGCTTCGTGCCCCAACTCGCCGCGACGCTCGGCGACCCGCCGGCGCCGTGGCGCAGAACCATGCCACCGGTCGTGGTCAACGCGAGTCCGAGTGCGGCGAGGATCGCGGTCAGCGCGCCTTCCGGCTGCAACTCGTCGCGCACCGCACGTACTACGTGGCGCAGAATGCAATCGCGGCGACGCGCTTCATCGAGTGTCAAGGTGTCGGGCGGCGCATCCGTCGTATCGTCCGCGATCCGGTCCGGACCGCAAATTTGTTCGTCGGCGTCGCAGCGTTCACCCATGAATCCAAACCCCCAACGCGGCGAGATTACGTCGCGGGGATTTATCAAACTCTTAAGCGTTAAGGCTGTTCGCCGGCGAAATCGACGTTCGACGCGACGATCAGTGCGCGAGCAGAACCGGTATACCGGCATTAAGGATGACGTGCCGCGTCGCGCCGCCGAAGATCATTTGCCGCAACCGACTTTGTGTGTAGGCGCCCTTGATCAGCAGGTCTGCCTGCATGGCGCGCGCCTCGTCGAGGAAGATCTCTCCGGCGGGCTTGTTGCCGATAGCGATATGGCGCGACACCGCCGTGATGCCGTGCGCCTTGAAATTACGCACCAGCTCCTCGCCGCTCGGTCCCGGTACGAAGGCGCTGGCAACGCTGACGACTTCGACGCGGGCGGCGCGCTGGAGGAATGGCATTGCCGCAGCGACGGTGCGCGCCGTTTCGGTGCTGCCGTTCCACGCCACCAGCACGCGTTCGCCCACGGTCGGGGTCGGCGTTTTCGGCGCCATCAATACCGGTCGACCGCTTTCGAACAACGCGTCTTCAAGCGTCGCTTCGGCGAACGACGCCGCCTTGTCGGGCTGCTCGACGACGATCAGGTCGTAGACCCGCCCGAGCGTGCCGACGATGACGCTTTGCCGTCCGGTCTCCTCACGCCATTCTGCGGTCACGCCGGCGCCGCCGGCAGCGATGCCGTGCTTGCGCATCACCGTGTTGAACAGGTTGCGCGCCTGCTCGCGCCGCTCGGCGCCTTCGCGCTCGAGCGTGCGATCGACCTCGGACGAGATCGAGAATCCCATCTCGCCGCCGAAGACGACGGCATATTCGCTGGCCAGCGCGTTGAGGCCGGTGATCTTGCCATCGAACCGGCGCGCGGCAAGAATCGCGGTTTCGAGCACAGATTCGGCGGCTCCGTCGCCCACCACCGCGAGGATCGCTTTCATTCAGCCTCCGCTCGTCGCGCCGGCATTATACCGACGGCACGCAGCGCGCCCAAGCCCGGTGGACGTGCGGCGACAGCCGGTTGACACCCTGCGCGCCGGGGTTTTCGATGGCGCCGCCGCATTCCGGCGGCCCTTGCCTGGCGGAGACGCGCATGGCCGACCCCAGCGGGCTTGCTCGCGGCCTGACCCAATACGGCGACCGCGACTACGCGCTGTATCTGCGCCGCTCCTATGCACGCTCGATGGGCTATTCCGCGGCCATGCTGGCACGGCCGATCGTCGGCATTGCCGACACCGGCAGCGGCTTCAATTCCTGCCACCGGCTGGTACCCGAGCTGATCGAGGCGGTGAAGCGCGGCGTCATCGCCGCCGGCGCCCTGCCCTTGCCCTTCCCGACGATCTCGCTGGGCGAGGTCTATCTCCATCCCACGAGCCTCTATCTCCGCAACCTGATGGCGATGGATACCGAGGAGATGATCCGCGCCCAGCCGATGGACTCGGTCGTGCTGATCGGCGGTTGCGACAAGACCGTGCCGGCGCAGTTGATGGGCGCGATCTCGGCCGGTGTGCCGGCGATCCAGCTGGTCACCGGACCAATGATGACCGGCCGCTACGGCGGCGAACGGCTCGGCGCCTGCACCGATTGCCGGCGCTTCTGGGCGCATTTCCGCGCCGGCGAGATCGACCGCCGGGACATCGCTGCGGTCGAAAACACGTTGGCCGTCACCGCCGGTACCTGTGCCGTGATGGGCACGGCGAGCACCATGGCAGTGATCTCGGAAACGCTCGGCATGATGTTGCCGGGTACCGCGGCGATTCCGGCGGTGCATGCCGACCGCCTGCGCGCTGCCGAGGCGACTGGTGCCGCAGCGGCCGAATTGGCAGGTGGCAAATTAGCTCCTGCCAAGGTCGTTACCGAGTATTCGATCGAGAACGCGCTGCGTGTACTGCTGGCGATCGGTGGCTCGACCAATGCTGTGCTGCATTTGGCAGCGATCGCCGGCAGGCTCGGACTCGAATTCCCGCTCGATCGGCTGAACCGGTTCTCCGACACGACGCCGGTACTGATCGACCTCAAGCCGACCGGCGAGCATTACATGGAGGATTTCTTCGCCGCCGGCGGCGTTGGCGCCGTGTTGCGCGAGTTGACGCCACTGCTGCATCTCGATTGCCGCGCCGTGACGGGCGAGACGCTGGCGGAACGGCTTTCCGATAATGCCGGCTTCGTCGACCGCCGTGTCATCCGCGAGGCCAAGGCTCCGTTGCAACCGCAAGGTGGCCTCGTGGCGCTATTCGGCAGCCTGGCGCCAAAAGGCGCGATTCTGAAACGCGCCGCCGCAGACCCTGCGCTGTTCGAGCGCGAAGGCCGTGCTGTTGTATTCGCGTCGCTCGACGACGTGGCGCGGCGTATCGACGATCCGGCGCTCGATGTCACGCCGGACGATTTCCTCGTGCTGCAGAACGCCGGGCCAGCGAGCGCAGCGTGCATGCCGGAAGCCGGTTCGCTGCCAATTCCGGCGAAACTCGCCCGCGCCGGCGTCAAGGATATGGTCCGCATCTCGGACGCGCGGATGAGCGGCACCGCCTACGGCACCGTCGTCCTGCACGTTGCGCCCGATGCCGCGAGCGGTGGACCGTTGGCTAAAGTCCAAAGTGGCGATCGCATCCGCCTGAGTGTTAAGAGCAAGTCACTTGAGTTGCTGGTCGATCCGGCCGAACTCGCGCGCCGGCCGACGCCGACGCCAGTTTTACCGGAACGCGGCTATGCCCGGCTCTATCATGATCACGTGCTGCAGGCAGACCAGGGCTGTGACTTCGATTTCCTGCGCGGCCCGCGCGCTTAACCCATAGGAGGACAGAGCATGAAAATCCACAACCCGGCGGCGTCACCGCCGCCAAACGGCCCCTATAGCCTGGGCGTCGAAATTCCGGCCGGACAGCGTGTCCTATTCATTGCCGGCCAGATTCCGGTGGCCAAGGACGGCACGGTGCCGCAAGGCATCAAAGCCCAATCCGAACAGGTTTGGCGCAATATCATCAACGTCCTTGAATCCGCCGGTATGGGCATTGAGAACCTGGTCAAGGTTACCAATTATCTGACGAAGCAAGAGAACATCGCCGGCTACAGCGAAGTGCGCGCGAAGATCCTCGGCGCCGCGCGGCCGATTTCGACCACCGTCGTAGTGCAATCGCTGGTCAGGTCCGAATGGCTGGTGGAGGTCGAAGCTTTCGCGGCGAAATAGCTTAGCGCTTGCCGCGCGCATCGATGGGCCAGATCTCGACCAGCGTATCGCCGTCGGCCACGTGATACCAATCGTGCAGGTTGACGGTTGGATCGCAATGCGGCGTGACGCATTCGATCACGGTGCCGAGCGCGGGACGGGCGGCGTCGGCCGGCACGAACAGCTTGCCATGCTCGTCGCCGAAGAACTCGTAGCGGCTTCCCGGCGGCGCGCCGAGCGCCGGCTCGGGCCGCGGACCATCGGTGGCGAAGCTCTTGAGGCCGGCGTCGGTCACCACATAGGCCGGCTGATTGACGCCGATAACCGCCGTCGCCACGAACAAGGCGGTCTCGAACGGCGGCGCATTGCGGCCGTCGGCAAGCGCGCGCAGGTATTCGACATCCATGAAGACGTAGGAGCCAACCTGCAACTCAGTAAACACCCGCGATTCGGGATCGAGATCGAAGGTGCCGGTACCGCCGCCGGTGACGATCGGCGGCGGCAGATCGTCCGCCCCCAACTGACGGAGCAGCGCGCGCAGCCGATCGGCAAGGCGCAGGCTGCGCTCGCGCCGCTCAATCCGGACCGGAACGTGCTGCAAGTGACCGGCATAGGCCTGGATGCCGGCGAAGCTGAGGCCCGGCGCAGCCCGCACCGCGCGCGCCAAAGCCGGCGCGGCTTCGAAATCGCAGCCGGTGCGGCCCTGGCCAGCGTCGACGTCGACCAGGACCGAAAGCGGCGCCGGTTGATCACGCAACGCTCCGCTTAGCGCCGCGATGGTGTCGGCGTGATCGACGACGACACTGAGACCGTGATGTTGCGCGCGCGCCAGCGCCGCCAGCCGCGTCAATTTCGGTGCGGCCACCGGCGGCGAAGTCAGATGCACGCCGGGGATGCCGGCACGCACCATGATCTCGGCCTCGCCGAGTGTGACGCACGACACGCCGAGTGCGCCGGCGGCCACTTGGCGGCGCGCGATGGCAACGGATTTGTGCGTCTTGACGTGCGGCCGCAGCGCGATGCCGGTGGCACGTGCATGTGCCGCCATCGCCGCGATATTGCGATCAAGCGCCGGACGATCGACCACCAAGGCGGGCGTATCGAGCTGGAATCGGCCGCCGCGGCGGCCGAGGAGTTCGGCGTTAGGGCTTACAGGCTGGGATTCGGCCAAGACAAGCTCTGATTCAGAGTTTTTTAAGCATAATCGTGATCGCGTTCGAAGGGGTTAACTCCGTGATAAGTCCGACCCCGCTACGTTGGGACGGTAAGGATTTTTGCCTCTCGCACCGAGGATGACTGTGTGGCGCTTGATCAGGCGGACTGACCCGAGCCGCGCGTCGGTCGGTATTGTCGACGGGACACGCGGACGGCGGCTTGCACCGCGCATCCTGGTGGTCACCATCCTGCTGGTGGCACTGCTGCATGGCGCCAATGGCGTATTCGTCTATCACTTCTACTCGACGACCGCCGAGCGCGAAGCCGAGGCGCGCGACGCAACCGCAACCATGCTCGCGGACCAGGCGAGCCACACGCTCACGACGATCGATCTCGCGCTCGAGACGGTCGCGACCAAGCTCGAGAACCGGATTGTCGCGGGCCCGCTGAATGCCGGCGATCAGGCGCTGATTGAGAACGAGAGCATGCGCCTGCCACATGTGCGCGATCTCCTGGTTCTCGACCGGAACGGCACCGTGGTCCTCGATTCGGCGCATTATCCGCCGGCGCCACGCAACCTTGCCGACCGCCCTCTTTTCAAGCAGCTGCAAGCGACCAACCTTAAGCGCCCATTCATCGGCCGTCCGGAAACCGGCGCCGACGGTGCGCCGACTTTCAGCATGAGCCGGCCAATTCTCGATCATCTCGACACGCGCATCGGTGCCGTTGTCGCCATGGTCGATCTATCGCAGCTGACAAGCCCGGATAGCACCACAAGCGTGGCTAAGGATTTTCTGATTCGCGCCGACGACCAATCGATTCTTGCGGACAATACACGCGACGCGTCGATCGATGCGCGCGCCATGGTCCGGGCGCTGCTGACTCGACCGCAACTCAACGCGATGACCATCCGCGCGATACAAGGCTTCCCGCTCGAGATGGTCGTCACCGGCATCGCGCCAGGCGAATCGCCGGCCTTCCGGAATTTTGTCGCCTTCGACGTCATGATCATCGCCGTCGTCACGGTGGTCGCGCTGTGGCTGGCGTGGCGGCTGACGGCCGAGGAACGCGCCCGCAGCACCGCCGAGAACCGACTGCGCGACGCGATCGAAAGCACGCCCGGCGGCTTCGCCTTGTACGACGCCGACGATCGCCTGGTGCTGTGCAATCGCACCTATGTCGGTTATTACACGCCGTCGGTGCAGCCGCTAGTCGTGCCCGGCGCGCGCTTCGAGACCATCATCCGGCTCGTTGCCGAAAGCGGTGGCTGGGCCGAAGCCATCGATGAAGGCTCGCGCACGTCGCTAGTGGCGCGGCGCGTGGCGGCGCATCGCGAAGCCAATGCAGAGCTCGTGCAGCGCCTGACCGACGGGCGCTGGCTGTTGACGCGCGAACGCCGCACGGCCGATGGCGGCACCGCTTGTTTCTATACTGATATCACCCGCCTGAAGCAGCAGGAGGAGGCACTGCGGCGCAGCGAGCGCCTTGAACGCCAGGCGCGCGAGACTGCTGAACGCGCCGACCGCGCCAAGAGCTCGTTTCTGGCGACGATGAGCCACGAATTGCGCACGCCGTTGAATGCGGTGATTGGGTTTTCGCAGATCATCGAGCAGGGGATGTTCGGTCCGCAGCCGGCGCGGTACCGGGAGTATGCGACGCTGATCCGGCGCAGCGGCGAGCACC